>NZ_JBEZEH010000063.1:0-31022 GCF_040648775.1 Micromonospora sp. NPDC049089 | reverse complement strand
GCGCGGGTCCGGCGGTCAGACTGGTTGGACCGCTGGTGCGCGGTCCGCCGCGCGGTCTCGCAGCAGCAGGAGGTAACTGCCGCCCCAGGCGACCGCGCTGAACAGGGCCAGCAGGACCAGCGCACCCGCCGCGCCGGGCGCGCCGAAAAGGACCGCCCCAGCGACGACCGCCGGTACGCGGAGCCCGCCGAGCAGGATGCCGAGCACGATCGCCCGCCGGCTCGCCCGCTCGACCCGCAGCCCGGCGAAGCCGATCGCGGCCGGCACGGCGAGCAGGCTCTCCAGCGCGAGCAGCACCAGCAGGCTCCGGGCGACGGTCCAGTTGGCGCCGAGCAGTTCCTTGCCGACCGAGTCCGGCAGCAGGGCGACCGCGACGGTCAACGGCAGGACGGCGGCGGCCACCAGTAGTGCCAGCCGGACAGCCGCCCGCGTCCGCACCGAGGGGGACTCGGCACGGGTGCGGGCCAACTGCGGCAGGATCAGCGTGGCCGCCGTCGACAACACCAGGTTGACCGGCCCCAGCAGCGTGCGCCCGGCGCTCAACGCGCCGACCACCGCCGTGCCGACGACCAGCGCCACCGCGGTCAGCGCCAGCTGCGCCGACCCGGTGGTCAGCAGGAACTGCGCACCGAACCCCGCCGCGACGCGGGTCTCGGCTCGCCCGACCCGCCAGCCGGGCACCAGGGCGTACCGGCGCCGGGCTGCGACGACCACACCGATGAGAGCACCACCGACGGCCCACAGGGCGAAGACGTACGGCGTGTCGATCACCCGGAGCAGACCGGCCAGCGCGGCACACCCGGTGAGCGCCGCCCAGGCGATCTCCTGGGCCATCGCCGCCGAGGGAGCGCCGATGCCGACGGCGACCGCCTTGGTGTAGTCGTAGAGGACCAACCCGGGCAGGGCGAGGCCCGCGAACAGCAGGTAGGGCGATCCGTACGCCGCGCCGGCGGCGCAGACCGGGGTGCCACCGACGAGGCCGAGCAGGATCGCCCGCCGGGCGGCCGACGCGACCCCGTCCCCGGTGGCCAGCACGGTGTCGGTGACGGTGCTCCGCACCAACCCGGAGCCGACGATGTAGAACGAGAAGGCGAGGGCGAACTGACCCAGCCCGCCGACCGACTCCAGTCGGGTCACGGTGATCGCCAGCAGCAGGTTGCCGCCGCTGGAGAGCCCGCCGACGACCAACGCGAGCAGCGCCCGACGACCGGTGCGTCGACCGGCTGGCGCGTCGGCCCGGCCGACCGCGTGCCGGCCTACCCGTACGGTCACCGGAGCGCGCCCGGGACCGTGGGCAACCGACCATGGTCCGGTTTGCGTGCCCCGTGCAGGGGTCGACGGCTGAGCCCCAGCAGGACGAAGACCGGCATCGCCGCCACCACGTGTTGCAGAAAACTGATGGTGGAGTCCGGATAGGTGTTGGACCAGAGCAGCGGATCGAAGAGCACCAGGCAGAAGAGGCTCAGCCGGATCGGGCCGGGGGGCCCCCGCCAGCGCAGCAGCACCGCCGCCACGGCGGCCCAGAAGGCATGCACGGCGAGCACGCCGACGGCGCCGTCGAAGAACCAGATGTTGCCCAGCAGCAGAAAGGTGTACGCCGATGTCGGCCCGCCGCCGATGTACTGGTTGATCCGCTGCCCGGTGGAGATCGGCGGCCGGTCCGGATCCAACACCCGGGGCACCAACCCGTACCGCAGGTAGTCGCTGACCCCGGGTTGACCCAGGTCGACCGGGACGTCGAAGCCCGCCACCACGCTGAGCTGACTATCCAGCCGCAGTCGGTCGGTGGCGGTGACCTTGGTGTCCACCGCGACGCCGCGATCCTCCCGGATGGCGTTGCGGTGCTCGAACACGGCCGGCCACGCGAGGAAGAGCACCACCGCACAGAACACCAGGTGGCGCAGTCGGAAGACGCCGCAGAGCGCCCCGGTGGAGGCCACGAAGAACAGCAGCGCGACCAGGGGTGCCGATCTGGCTGTCAACACGGCGATGTAGGCCTCCGCGCCGACGAGGACGGCCAGCCAGCCGTACAGCTTCGCCCGTGACAGCCGACCACTCAGGTGGCTGGCCACCAGCAACGCGAAGCCCAGGGCCGTCCACCCCGAGAAGAGCGTGCTCACCATGGCGAGCGGCCCGCCGGACAGGTCACCGGAGACCTGGTTGACGATGGTTCCCCTGCCGAGGTGGGCCCCGAGCACGTTCGCTGTGACACTGATCAGCGTGACCACGATAGCGACCGGATAGAGCCACGGATACCGGGCGTGGGCGCGTCGGAAACCCTCTCGCCAGCGCGGATCGGGGCGTGCGGACAGCCAGCCGATCGTCTCCACGGCGACGCTGCCCAGCAACGCGAACCCGACCAGGGAGACGATGAAACCGGTCTCCGGGTTCCGGTAGAAGGCCGCCATCGGCAGGATGAGCAGCGCGTACGGGGCGAGCACGACGACGGTCACCGGATAGCAGCGGAGCACCCGACCGACGAGATCCCGCCGGGCGCCAGACGCCCGGTCTCCGGTTGGCCGATCCATCCGCGCCTCGGTCGCACCGGTCGCCCCGCCGGGGTCGAGGGCAGCCCCGGGCCAGGTCATCGCGCGCGGGCCCCCTTTGGGATGTGGATGGTCGCTCCTGACCCAACGAGCCAACCGACCGAGCGAAACGCCCCTGCGTACGCGTCGCACATGTTGATCGCTCGGGGGGTGACGGCACGATGCTGGGCCGCCGCGAGGAGCCTCACCGGCAACGGCACGCCTGCCGGGATTCCCGACGTCGAATCAGACAACCGGTCATAGAAATGTGAAAACCGGATTTGGCGGCGCATATTCCGCTAAGCAGTTGGGGGACGTTCGTGGCCCCTGACCTGCCCTGGGTCATCTTCGGCCACGGACAGGACAGGGAGTCATAGATGCCGCCGGAGATACAACGGGTTGAGCAAACGGCGTCGACAGCCACCGGCCGGGCCAGGGTGAGTCGTCGGACCGCCATCTTCCTCGCCGCCGACGCCCTCGGCTGGGTCGGCGGGTTCACGGTCGCAGGCTGGGCGAGGTACGAGCTAGCTCTCACCATCGATCAGGCGGTCAACGCGATACTGCTCGGCGGCGGAGCCGCCGTGCTGCACGTCGGCGTCAGCGCACTGCGTCGCATTCGGTCCGGTCGTCAGCCCCTCGGCACCGTCGAGGAGGTTCGGGGGCTCGCCGGCACCACCGCCACCACGGCGGCTATCGTCCTCGTCGCCCTTCTCGCGCTGGGCGAACGTCCGGTGCCGGCCAGCACCCCGGTGATCGGTGCCGCGCTGGCGCTGCTGTTGATGCTCAGCTGCCGTCTCCTGCACCGCCACCGGCGGGACCGTGCGATGCGACCGGACGCCCGCTCGGCGACCCCGGTGCTCCTCTTCGGACTCGGCGAGGCCGGGCAGGGCCTGGTACGCGCGATGCTCAGCGACCCGAAGGGCCGCTACCTACCCGTCGGCGCGCTCGACGACGACCCGGGCAAACACGACCTGCGCATCGCCGGTGTCCCGGTGCTGGGCGGCCGGCAGCACCTCGTCGACGTGATCCGCCGCACCGGCGCCACCACGGTGATCTTCGCGGTGGCCAACGCCGACGCCACGCTGATCCGCGAGGTGCGGGAGGCGACCCTGCGCACCGGCACGGCGTTCAAGGTCCTGCCACCGGTCCGGGAGCTGGTGGATCACCGGATCACGGTCAGCGACGTGCGGGACGTCCAGATCAGTGACCTGCTCGGCCGACGCCAGGTGGTCGGCGACCTGACCCTGGACGACAACGGGCTCACCGGTCGACGCGTTCTGGTCACCGGCGCCGGGGGCTCGATCGGCTCGGAGCTGTGCCGGCAGATCATGCGCGCCAACCCCGGTGAGCTGATGATGCTGGACCGGGACGAGTCGGCCCTGCACAGCCTTCAGATGTCGCTCACCGGGCGGGCGCTGCTGGACGGACCCGAACTCATCCTCGCCGACCTGCGGGACGATGAGGGAGTCCGGCGCATCATGCGGCAACGCCGCCCCGAGATCGTCTTCCACGCCGCCGCGCTCAAGCACCTGACCCTGCTGGAACGGCACCCGGGCGAGGCGGTCAAGACGAACGTCTGGGGAACGCTCTCCGTGCTGGACGCGTGCCGGGACGTCGCCCGTTTCGTCAACATCTCCACCGACAAGGCCGCCGACCCGATCAGCGTCCTCGGCTACTCGAAGCGCATCACCGAGATGCTGACCGCGCACGCGGCGGCGACCTACCCGGGCACCTTCCTGAGCGTCCGGTTCGGCAACGTCCTGAGCAGTCGTGGATCGGTGGTGACCGCCTTCCAACGGCAGATCGAGGCAAGGCAGCCGCTGACCGTCACCGACCCCAACGTCACCCGTTACCTGATGACGGTGCAGGAGGCGGTGCACCTGGTCCTCCAGGCAGCCGCCATCGGCCGCGACGGAGAGGCACTGGTGCTCGACATGGGCGAGCCGGTCCGGATCGACGACCTGGCCCGCCGCATGGTCGAGCAGGCGTCCAGCCCGGTCCCGATCGTCTACACCGGGCTACGCCCCGGGGAGAAGCTGCACGAGGACCTGCTCGGTCAGGGCGAGGCCGACCACCGACCGCTGCACCCGCTGATCTCGCACGTGACGGTACCGGTCCTGGACCCCTTCGAGGTGAGTGGACTGGACCCGTTCGACGAACCCGCCAAGGTTACCGACCAGCTCGCCCGGCTCTGCGGCATCCTGCCCGGTCCGCTTCCCGAGCGACGCGCCGGGATTCCGCTGGCACGCTGACGCCGTCGCAACCGGGGCCGGCGCACTCCCCGCGTCGGCCCCGGCGCGAGCTGACGGAGCCTCCCCACACGACCCGCCACCTGTCACAGCCGGCTCCGGCATCGACACGGGCAGCAACGGCCCACCCATCGACCGATTGACAGCGATCAGTCCACACCGAAGGCTCGCGCCTACAGGTCCTTCACCCAAGGAGGCGCGATGAGACCGAGACGACTGGCGATCGCCAGCGTGGTCACCCTGCTCGGCGCACTGGCACTGACCCCACCCGCCAGCGCGCGGCCACCATCCGAACCGGGCGCCCGCGACGGCCTGGAGGTCTACGTCGGCACTGTCGACGCGAAACAGCGGGATCAGCTACGCGCGGCGGGGGTCGACCTCGGCCACGACGCGAAGACGGACGCGACCGGCAAGACGACTGTCGAGACGGTGCTCAGCCGCCGGCAGGCGAAACGGCTGACCGACCAGGGCGTCCCGTTGGCGGTGAAGAAGGTACGCGGCAAGGACGCGTCGCAGGCGCTGCGGGAGCAGGCGGCGGCGGGTTGGACGGCGTTCCGGCCCTATGGGGAGCCGGGCGGCCTGCGGGACGAGCTGAACGCCACAGCGGCTCGATATCCCAAGCTGACCAAGGTGGAGACGATCGGCCGCACGCAGCAGGGCCAACCGATCGTCGCCGTGAAGGTCACCAAGAACGCGCGGACCGTCGAGGACGGGAAGCGGCCCGCCGTGCTCTACGCCGGCGCGCAGCACGCCCGCGAGTGGATCACGCCGGAGATGACCCGCCGACTGATGCACCACGTCCTGGACAGCTACGGCACCGACCGGGAGATCACCAGACTCCTGGACACGACCGAGCTGTGGTTCCTGCCGGTGGCCAACCCGGACGGCTACGACCACACCTTCACCTCGGGCAACCGCCTGTGGCGCAAGAACCTGCGGGACAACAACGGCGACGGCCAGATCGGCTCGGGCGACGGCGTCGACCTCAACCGCAACTTCAGCTACAAGTGGGGGTACGACAACGAGGGTTCGTCGCCGGACCCGAACAGCGAGACCTACCGGGGCTCGGGCCCCAACTCGGAGCCGGAGACCAAGGCACTGGACCGGCTCTTCAAGCGGGTCGGGTTCGAGTTCTTCGTCAACTACCACTCGGCGGCCGAACTGCTGCTCTACGGCCTCGGTTGGCAGGTGAGCACTCCCACCCCGGACGACGAGATCTACAAGGCGATGGCCGGTGACGACGCGCACCCGGCGGTGCCCGGCTACGACCCGGACATCTCCGCCGAGCTCTACACCACGAACGGTGACACCGACAGCCACGCCACCGTTCGGTACGGCACGCTGGGCTTCACCCCGGAGATGTCCACGTGCGAGGCCGCTTCGGCGGTCGACCCCGACGACGAGTGGCGCCCGGAGGACTGCGTCAGCGGCTTCATCTTCCCCGACGACGAGGAGTTGATCGCTGGGGAGGTGAGCAAGAACCTGCCCTTCGCGCTGGCCGTGGCCAAGTCGGCGGCGGACCCGGACGAGCCGGTCTCGGTCGTCGGACGGAGCACCCCGGACTTCGTGGTGGACGCCTTCGACACCTCGTACGGGCGCACCCAGCAGGTCGCCGCGATCACCCGGCGGGCGCTGAAGAACGTGAAGATGCACTACACGGTCAACGGTGGGCGGCCGAAGACCGTAGCGGTCCGCGAGTGGCGCGGCGGTGAGCGGTACGGCGGCACGCACGACGACTACTACGCCGAGCTTCGCGGCACTGTCGGCGGCACGAAGCCGGGCGACCGGGTGGAGGTCTGGTTCACCGGCAACAAACCCCGGTCCGGGGTGGTCGCAAGCGTTCACTTCACCTACCGGGTGCACACCGACATCGGAGGGGACGTGCTGATCCTCGCCGCAGAGGACGTCACCGGCCTCAGCCCGGCGCAGACCGGCACCACAGCGAAGTACGCCGACGAGGTCGCGGCGTCGCTCAGCGCCGCCGGGCGGACGAGCGACGTGTACGACTTCGACGCGATGGGCCGCAAGGCCCCGCACCCGCTCGGTGTCCTGTCGCACTACAGGGCCGTGGTGTGGGAGACCGGTGACGACGTGATCATGCGCTCCCCCGGCCAGGTCGCCGGCACCGCGGCCAGGGCTGCGTTGGACACCGAACTGGCCGTTCGGGACTACCTGAACGAGGGCGGGAAGCTCCTGGTCAGCGGCCAGTACGCGTTGTTCGCCCAGGGTGCCAACGGTTCGTACGTCTACCACCCGGACGCACCGCCGGAGTGCACGAACGCCGACGATCCCGCCTGCCTGCCGCTGCTGAACGACTTCCAGCAGTACTGGTTGGGGGCGCACACCTACGTCAGCGACGGCGGCACCGCGCCGGAGGGAGAGCCGTTCCCGGTCGCCGGAAGCGACGGCGCGTTCACCGGTTTCACCGGCCAGCTCAACGGCTCCGGTTCGGCGGAGAACCAGGGACACACCGCGTCGTTCCTGACCACGTCGAGTTTCCTGCCGCCGGACGAGTTCCCGCAGTTCGCCAGCTCCGCGCCGGTGGGCTGGACCCGACCGGGTGGTGCGCCGTTCGACCCGCGTACGGGTGAGTGGTACCTGCACAGCGGGCAGGCCGACGAGTCGTACAAGCGGCTCACCCGCACCGTAGACCTCAGCGGGGCGAGCAGCGGAGAACTGCGCTTCTTCACCTCGTACGAGATCGAGCAGGACTGGGACTTCCTCTTCGTCGAGGCGCACGAGGTGGGCAGCGACGAGTGGACGACCCTGCCGGACGTCAACGGCAAGACCAGCACGGTCACCGGGGAGAGCTGCGCCTCGGGTTGGGACCAGCTGCACCCGTTCCTCGCCCACTACCAGGGCGCGGGCTGCTCCCCCACCGGCAGCACCGGCAGCTGGAACGCGGCGACCGGGACGTCGAGCGGCTGGAAGGAGTTCGTTGTCGACCTGACCGCGTACGCCGGCAAACAGGTCGAGGTGTCGATCACGTACGCCTCGGACTGGGGCACCCAGGGTCTTGGCGTCTTCCTGGACGACGCCCGGGTGGTGGTCGACGGGTCGACGGTGGCGGAAACCTCGTTCGAGTCCGCCGACCTGGGAGGTTGGACGGTGGCCGGGCCACCGGCCGGCTCCGGTGGTAACGCCAACGACTGGTCGCGCAGCCAGCAGGCGTTCGAGGAGGGTTCGGTGGTGGTCACCGGGGACACCGTGTATCTGGGCTTCGGGTTGGAGGGCCTCCCCCCGGCGGCCCGCGACGACCTGGTCGCCCGCTCACTGACTCACCTCACCGGGCAGCCCCGCCCCTGACGGCGGCGAGGTGCGCCGAGGGTCCGCGGGCCGTCGGCGCACCTTCGGTGTACGCCGGGTACGGTCGCCGCCGATGTGGTGAGCTGTACGGGTGTCGGGGCTGGGACTTGTGCTGCACCCCACCCGGGATGTCACCGAGGTGGTCGGGATCATCGAACGGTGGGCGACGCGTCACCGCAAGACGTTGTACGTGCGCGAGGAGGACCAGCACCGCGTCCCGTCCTCTGTCGAACCGGTGCCGGCGGACCAGGTGGCGTCCCGTGCCGACGCCCTGATCAGCATCGGCGGCGACGGCACCATGCTGGGTGCGCTGCGATCCGCCGTCCTCGACCCGAAACCGGTGCTCGGCGTACACCTGGGTCGGTTGGGGTTTCTCGTCGAGATCGAACCGCCGGAGCTGCCCGAGGCGCTGAGCCGGCTGCTGTCGAAGGACTTCACGATCGAGTCGCACGCCTGCCTCGCCTGTGACGTGTGCGGCGACGACGTCGTGGCGTTCAACGACATCGCGTTGGTCCGTCAGCCGGGCGCCGGTTTCGTCAGCGTCACGCTCGCCATCGACGGCCAGCAGTACGGCTACTACCGCAGCGACGCCGTTGTGGTCGCCACTCCGACCGGCTCGACGGCGTACAGCTACGCAGCCGGTGGTCCACTGATCTCCCCGGCGGCGGACTCGGTGGTGATCACGCCGGCGGCGCCGATGGCCGGCATCTCCCGGGCGGTGGTGCTCTCCCCGGACGAGAAGATCCGGTTGGAGTTGCAGCCCAACTCGTCGCCGGTCGTCGTGGAGATGGACGGGTTGGTGTTCCGCGACGCCGCGACGGACGGCACGGTGGACATCTCGTACCGGCGCGACGCCGGTCTGGTGGTCCGCTTCGACCCGCTGCGCTACCAGGAGCGCAACCAGTTGAAGATGACGCTGCTCGACCTGCCGTTCCTCCCCGAGCAGCTCCGCGAACTGCTCCCCGAAGAGCTACGCCGACGCGGCCAGGAGCTACCCCCACCCGCCGACCCCCCACCCTGCTAACCCACCCCACCCCAGGAGAGCCGGGGGTGGGAGGTGGGGGTAGGGGGTCAGGACTGGGTTAGGGCTTGGTCTACCAGGTTCTTGGCTTCTTCCTGGATCTGCCTGAGGTGGTCGGGGCCCTGGAAGGACTCGGCGTAGATCTTGTAGACGTCCTCGGTGCCGGACGGGCGGGCGGCGAACCAACCGGACTCGGTGCTGACCTTGAGGCCGCCGATCGCCGCGCCGTTACCGGGGGCGGTGGTCAGCGTGGCGGTGATCGGCTCACCAGCGAGCTCGGTGGCGGTGACCTGCTCCGGAGAGAGCTTGCCGAGCACTGCCTTCTGCTCCCGGGTGGCCGGAGCGTCGATCCGGGCGTACGAGGGCGCGCCGAAACGCTCGGCCAACTCCGCCCAGTGCTCGCTCGGGCTCCGGCCGGTGGTGGCCTGGATCTCGGCGGCGAGCAGGCAGAGCAGCAGGCCGTCCTTGTCGGTGGTCCAGGTCGAGCCGTCACGCCGCAGGAACGACGCCCCGGCGCTCTCCTCGCCACCGAAACCGACAGCGCCGTCGAGCAGGCCGGGCACGAACCACTTGAAGCCGACCGGCACCTCCAGCAGCGGACGACCCAGGTCGGCGGCGACCCGGTCGATCATCGACGAGGAGACCAGGGTCTTGCCCACCGCGGCGTCCGGCCCCCACTCGGTGCGGGTACGGAACAGGTGACCGATCGCCACCGCCAGGTAGTGGTTCGGGTTCATCAGCCCGGCGTCCGGGGTGACGATGCCGTGCCGGTCGGCGTCGGCGTCGTTGCCCGTGGAAATCTGGTAGTCGGCCCGCGCGGCGATCAGCGACGCCATCGCATTCGGCGAGGAGCAGTCCATCCGGATCTTGCCGTCGCCGTCCAGGGTCATGAACCGCCAGGTCGGGTCGACAGTCGGGTTGACCACTGTCAGGTCCAGCCGGTGCCGCTCGGCGATCTCACCCCAGTACGCCACGCTCGCCCCGCCCAACGGGTCCGCGCCGATGCGGATCCCCGCATCGCGGATCGCGTCGATGTCGATCGCCGCCGGCAGGTCGTCGACGTAGTTGGCGAGGAAGTCGTACTCCCCGGTGGTGTCCGCGGCCCGGGCCCGCGCGTAGGTGATCCGGCGGACCTCCTTGAGCCCGGCGGCCAGGATGGCGTTGGCCCGGTCCTGGATCCACCTGGTCACGTCGGTGTCGGCCGGCCCACCGTTTGTGGGGTTGTACTTGAAACCGCCGTCGTCGGGCGGGTTGTGCGACGGGGTGATGACGATGCCGTCAGCGAGCCCGCTGGTCCGCCCACGGTTGTGCGTGAGGATCGCGTGCGACAGCGCCGGGGTCGGGGTGTAACCGTCGCGGCTGTCCACCAGCACGGTGACCCCGTTGGCGGCGAGCACCTCCAGGGCGTCCACAGCGGCCGGCGCGGAGAGCGCGTGGGTGTCCCGGACGAGGAAGAGCGGCCCGTCCAGCCCCTGCTCGCGCCGGTAGTCGCAGAGCGCCTGGGTGACCGCCAGGATGTGGTCGGAGTTGAACGCGTTGCGCAGGCTGGAGCCGCGGTGGCCGGAGGTGCCGAAGGAGACCTGCTGGGCCGGGTCCGCAGGATCCGGATGCTCGGCGTAGTAGGCGGTCACCAGGCGCGGCACGTCGACCAGGTCGGCGGGCTCGGCGGGCTGGCCGGCACGGGGGTGGGTCACTGCGGGATCCTCCTCGGGGAGTGCCTGTCGGTCACGGCTCGACCTTCTGGCCCTTGCCGATCACCACGATGCCGTTGTCGGAAACTGTGTAACGCTGCCGGTCCTTCTCCAGGTCGACGCCGATCTCGACGCCCTCCGGGACGAACACGTTCTTGTCCAGGATGGCCCGCCGGACCACCGCGTGCCGGCCGATCTCCACACCCTCCATCAACACCGAGCCCTCGACGTGCGCCCAGGAGTGCACCCGCACCTTCGGCGAGACGATCGAGTTCTCCACCAACGAGCCGGAGATCACCACGCCCGGGGAGACCATCGAGCCGACCGCGCGGCCGACCCGCTCACCCCACTGGTGGACGAACTTCGCCGGCGGCCACGGCAGCTGCTCGGTGTAGATCGGCCAGTCGAAGTTGTACATGTTGAAGACGGGGTGCACGTTGATCAGATCCATGTGCGCGTCGTAGAACGAGTCGAGCGTCCCCACGTCGCGCCAGTAGCCGCGATCACGGTCGGTGCTGCCCGGCACCTCGTTGTCGCGGAAGTCGTAGACGTTCGCCTCGCCCCGTTCGACGAGCATCGGGATGATGCTGCCGCCCATGTCGTGCTTGCTGGTCTTGTCTTCCGCGTCGCGTTCGACCGCCTCACAGAGCGCCCGGGTGGTGAAGACGTAGTTGCCCATCGAGGCGTAGATCTCGTCCGGCGCGTCGGGCAGGCCGACAGCGTCGGTGGGCTTCTCGCGGAACGCCCGGATCCGCTTGCCGTCCTCGCCGACCTCGATGACGCCGAACTGGTCGGCCATCGACAGCGGCTGGCGGATGCCGGCGACGGTCACCGCCGCGCCGGACGCGATGTGGTCCTCCACCATCTGCCGCGGGTCCATCCGGTAGATGTGGTCGGCGCCGAAGACGATCACGTAGTCGGGCTGCTCGTCGTTGATGAGGTTGAAGCTCTGGTAAATGGCGTCGGCCGAGCCGGCGAACCACCACGGGCCACGACGCTGCTGCGCGGGCACCGGGGTGACGTAGTTGCCGAGCAGCGTGGACATCCGCCAGGTCTTGGTGATGTGTCGGTCGAGAGAGTGGGACTTGTACTGGGTCAGCACGACGATCTTGAGATAGCCGGCGTTGGCCAGGTTGGAGAGGACGAAGTCGACCATGCGGTACATCCCGCCGAACGGGACGGCCGGCTTGGCCCGATCCGTGGTGAGTGGCATCAGGCGCTTGCCCTCCCCACCCGCCAGGACGATCGCGAGCACCTTGGCAGCCATGCCACGACGCTATCCACCCGCGTCCCACTTCACCACTCGTACGGGGAGTCTTCTGCACTAGGGTGCGCACATGACCGACTCCTCCCCGGCCACCGGTTCCCTGCGCGTCGATCTGCTCACCCGCGAGTACCCGCCGGAGGTCTACGGCGGCGCGGGCGTGCACGTCGAGTACCTGGCTCGGGAGCTGCGCGGCCTCGCCGACGTACGGGTGCACTGCTTCGGCCTGCCGCGCACCGAGCCGGGCGTCACCGCGTACGCCGAACCGCCGGGTCTGACCGGCGCTAACGCCGCGCTGCGCACGATGGGCGTGGACCTGGAGATGGCCGCCGGCGCGGCCGGCACCGACGTGGTGCACAGCCACACGTGGTACGCGAACCTGGCCGGCCACACCGCGAAGCTGCTGCACGGGGTGCCGCACGTGGTGACCGCGCACAGCCTGGAGCCGCTGCGGCCGTGGAAGGCCGAGCAGCTCGGCGGCGGTTACGCGCTCTCCGCCTGGATCGAGCGCACCGCGATGGAGGCCGCCGACGCGGTGATCGCGGTCAGTGGCGGGATGCGCAACGACGTGCTCACCGCGTACCCGCAGATCGACCCCGACCGGGTCCGGGTGGTCTACAACGGCATCGACACCGTCCAGTACGCCCCGGATCAGGGCACCGACGTGCTCGACCGGCTCGGTGTCGACCCGTCCCGCCCCAGCGTGGTCTACGTGGGCAGGATCACCCGGCAGAAAGGGCTGCCGTACCTGCTGCGGGCCGCCCGGGAGTTGCCGGCGGACACCCAGCTCGTCCTGCTCGCGGGCGCGCCGGACACCGCCGAGATCGCCGCCGAGGTGGAGGAGTTGGTCGCCGAGCTGCGGGCCAACCGTTCCGGCGTGGTCTGGGTGGCCGAGATGCTGCCGAAGCCCGAGGTGATCCAGGTGCTGACGCACGCCACCGTGTTCGTCTGCCCGTCGGTCTACGAACCGATGGGCATCGTCAACCTGGAGGCGATGGCCTGCGAGACGGCCGTGGTGGCGACCGCGACCGGCGGCATCCCCGAGGTCGTGGCCGACGACGAGACCGGCCTGCTGGTGCCGATCGCGCAGGCCACCGACGGCTCCGGCACCCCACTGGACCCGGAACGCTTCGTGGCCGACCTGGCGGCCGCGATCAACACGCTGCTCGCCGACCCGGCACGCACCGAGCGGTTCGGCCTGGCCGGCCGGCGGCGCGCGGTGGAGCACTTCTCCTGGGACGCGATCGCCCGGCAGACCCTGGAGGTCTACCGCTCCGTTGGCGCGGCCTGAGGGAGACGGACGTCAGATCGCCGTTCCGGGCGGCGACTTGAACAACGAGGTCGCCTCGGCAGAGTGACCACCACGCCCGTCCCGTAGCGCGCTCGCGGCGATGCGGATCAGGTCGATGTTGACGCCGGCGGCTCCGCTCGGATCGTGCACCTTCAGCTTCACGTCGAGGCTCACCGCTGTCGCACCCCAACCCTGCGCCTCAAGGTTGAGGTGCGCCACCTTCTGCGACGCGAGATGCGGCAGGTAGCCGAGCGGAGCCACCTCAACGCTGCCAGCCCCCGACAAGGCGTTGAGCTTGGACCGCATCTTGGTGTCGGGGTTCTCGACCAGGTTGCGGAAGTCCTCGGTGCCGCCCAGGTTGACCTGGTAGGAGCTGACCAGGGTGAGGCCGCGTTCCTCAAGCAGCCGCAGCAGCGCCTTGTGCAGCACCGAGGTGCCGAACTGGCTGGCCAGGTCGTCGCCGAGCAGCGGCAGACCGGCCGCCTCGAACCTCTCCATCCGGCGTGGATCGCGGGCGACCGGGTCGGCGGTGGTGTTGATGAATGCGACACCCGCCGTGTGGGCCGCCTCGGCGTACGCCTGGGCGATCTCCGGCCGGCCGCTGGGCGCCGAGTAGAGCAGCACCTCCGCGCCGGCCAGTGCCGCCGCCACCCGCGGCACCTCGGTCGCGGCGACGAGGCCTTTCGTGACAGGCACGCCCGCTGTGGGCAGGTCGCAGTCCAGCCGGGGGAAGTTGTTGGGTGCCAGGAAGATCGCCTCGGTCAGGTCCCGACCGACCTTCTCCTCGGAGGTGGCGAAGGCCGCCACGATGTCGATGTCCCCCACCCCGATCCCGTCGATCGTCGGCCTGCGGATTCCGACCAGGCTGCCGCTCTGACGGTAGAGAGCCAGCCCCTGCACCAGTGCCGACGTGTTGTTACCGACCCCGACAACCGCGACCCTCACCCGTTCGATCATGGCGGGAGGCTACGTCACCTCCGCGCATTGCGCCGGTGCGCAACGGAGAGTGACCTCCGCGCGAGGAAACACCCCGGCGAGCGTGATGTCCCTGAGTCATCAATATGCCCCTGTGTCATCACGCTCACCGCAACGTCCGTCCCCAGGCCTCGACCCGCCGAGGCGAGCAACGGGCCCGGTTCGCTGAGAGTCCGACCGCCATTCCTCACCGGCCACCAGCCACTCGTGTCGGGCCGCCGCCGCTCAGGCGGTCCCGGCAGAAGTCCCGGAAGGATCGTGGCGTGCGACCCGTCACGTCCGCGACGGTCGACGTCGTCCGGTCCTCCGCGCCTGCCGCGATCGCCGTGTCCAGGCTCGCGAGGAAGCGGGCGAAGTCCGGCGGTATGCCGTTCGCGCTGTGGCGTGCGGCGAGTTCCGCCGCGTCGATCGGACGGTGTCTGACCGGCCGGCCACCAACCTCGGTGAGGACGGCGGCGATCTCGTCGTAGCTCAGCGCCGCTGGTCCCGTGATGATGTGGTCGGTGTTGTGCGGGGTGGGGTCAGTGAGAGCCCGCACCGCCACCTCGGCGATGTCGGCAGGGTCGACGAAGCCGACCCTGCCGACGCCGGTGGCGCTGACGATCTCGCCATGATCGCGGGCGGTCACGGCGTGCGGCTGCTCACTGACGAAGTTCTCCATGAACCAGGACGGCCGCAGAACCGCCCATTCCGGGAACAGCTCACCCAACCGTGCGTGCACCAGGCCCAGTCCGTGGTCGGCGGGCCCGATGGCCGAGGAGCTGAGCAGAACCACCCGGCGGACACCGGCGCTGCGTGCCCGGTCAAGGAAGGGCAGCATGATCGGTGCCGGGTCGACCTCGCCGACCGGCGGGATGGCGTAGATCGCGCGCACACCACTCAGAGCGTCCGGGTGGGTGGTCGGGTCGTACCAGTCGAAGCGGAAGCCTCCCGGGGAGGGGCGTCGGCTGGCGATCCGGGTGGGGTGACCACGCTCGGCGAGTGTGGCGGCGACGACGCGGCCGGTGGTTCCGGTGCCACCGATGACCAGGATCATGAGCGCACCAGGCCGCCACCGAGCAGTTCCTGTGCGGCGATCGGATCCCAGTAGTCGCGATAGTGCACGAGCCGCCCGTCGCGGATGGTCAGGACGGCGATGTAGCGCAGCTGGTTGTTCGACATGATCGTCCTTTCGTCGTCCGGGACAGGCCGTCGACCTGCTGCGGGCCATGCTGCGCTTCAAGCTCGACAACCGGGTGCTCACGCTGGCGCTGGAGAGCGCCGGGGGCGGCAGTCCGTACCGCAATGAGGCGTACGACCACTGGCACGCCCTGCTCGCCGTCCTCGTCGCGGAGGCACGCGGCCCGCAGTCGGCGGACTACCTGGCCCACGCCCTGCTCGCCGCCGTCCGCAGCGACCTGGTCGAACACCTGCGCGACTGGCCCGAAGCTCGGTGGCACGCGGGACTGGACGCACTTGTCGGCTCCTTACTCGGCGACGACGGCTTGGCCGCGCGCGAACGGATCTCGCGCAGTAGGTTGGCGGGGTGACTGGACGGTTCCCGATCGAAGACGTCTCCCCCGTCGTCTCGTGCGGGCGATACCCGGCCAAGGCGGTGGTCGACGAGCCGGTTCCGGTGTCGGCGCGCGCCTACCGGGAGGGGCACGACGCGCTGGGCTGCAACGTGGTGTGGGCTGGGCCGGACGGCGCGAGCCGGCCGTTCACCCGGATGCGCCCCGGCGAGCCCGGCCAGGACCGCTGGCACGCCACCATCGCACCGGACGCCGTCGGCTCGTGGACCTTCTCCGTCGAGGCGTTCCAGGACCCGTACCTGACCTGGCAGAACGCGGTGACCAAGAAGATCGCCGCCGGGCAGGGGCCGGAGGACCTGGCCAACGACCTGGCCGAGGGCGCTCGGGTCCTCGCCGCCGCCCGGGGCCTCGTGCCGGCCGCCGACCGGCCCCGGGTCGCCGATGCGCTCACCGCGCTGGTCGACACCGACCTGCCGCTGGCCCAGCGGGTCGGCCCGGCGCTGGCCCTGGCCGACCTGCTCTGGGAGCACCCGGTGCGGGAGCTGGTCACCGCCGGTGACACGTACTCGATCTGGGTTGACCGCAAGCGGGCGCTCTACTCGGCCTGGTACGAGTTCTTCCCCCGCTCCGAAGGAGCGGTGGGCGGGCGGTCCGGCACCTTCGCGACCGCCACCGAGCGGCTGCCAGGGGTAGCCGCGATGGGCTTCGACGTGCTCTACCTGCCGCCGATCCACCCGATCGGCCGGGTCAACCGCAAGGGCCCGAACAACGCGCTCACCGCCGGGCCGACCGACGTGGGCTCACCGTGGGCGATCGGCGCCGCCGAGGGCGGCCACGACACGATCCACCCCGACCTGGGTACGCCGGCGGACTTCCGGGCCTTCATCCAGGCGGCGGCGGCACAGGGCCTGGAAGTGGCGATGGACCTGGCGTTGCAGTGCGCGCCGGACCACCCGTGGGTCACCGAACACCCGGAGTGGTTCACCACCCGCGCGGACGGCAGCATCGCGTACGCGGAGAACCCGCCGAAGAAGTACCAGGACATCTACCCGGTCAACTTCGACAACGACCCGGAGGGCATCCGAGCCGAGGTGCTGCGGGTGGTGCTGCACTGGGTCGGCGAGGGCATCCGGATCTTCCGGGTGGACAACCCGCACACCAAGCCGTTCGACTTCTGGCACTGGCTGATCGCCGAGGTCAAGGCGGTCGATGAGGACGTGCTGTTCCTGGCCGAGGCGTTCACCCGGCCGGCGATCATGCACGGCCTCGGCAAGGTCGGCTTCACTCAGTCGTACACCTATTTCACCTGGCGCACGACGGCCGCCGAGATGCGGGCGTACTGCGAGGAGTTGATCGAGGCGGCCGACTACATGCGGCCGAACTTCTGGCCGAACACCCCGGACATCCTGCACGAGTCGTTGCAGCACGGCGGCCCGCCGATGTTCAAGATCCGGGCGGTGCTGGCCGCGCTGCTCTCCCCCTCCTGGGGCCTGTACGCGGGCTACGAGCTGTTCGAGCACGTGGCCCGGCCGGGCGCCGAGGAGTACCTGGACAACGAGAAGTACGAGCTGCGACCCCGGGACTGGGCCGCAGCGGAGGCGCAGGGCCGTTCGCTGGCACCGTTCCTGACCACCCTCAACCGGGTACGCCGGGACAACCCGGCCCTGCACCAGCTCCGCAACCTGCGCTTCCACGAGATCGACAACCCGGCGCTGCTCTGCTGGTCGAAGCACGACCCGGAGACCGGCAACACGGTCATCGTGATCTGCTCGTTCGACCCGCGCGCCGTGCAGTGGGGCAACACGACGCTCGACATGCCGGCGCTCGGTTTCGACTGGCATGAGCGGTTCACCGTGTACGACGAGGTGACCGGCACGAGTTACGACTGGGGTCAGCGCAACGCGGTGCGCCTCGACCCGTACCTGCAACCCGCGCACGTGCTGACAGTGCGCCGCCCGGTCGCACCCGCCGCGCCGGATCCCGCCGGCGTCGAACCGGCGAAACTCGCCGTCGCCGACGTCCCGGCGGAGCTGTCCGGCGGCACCGCGCCGACGACCCCGGCGCCGACGGACAGCGCGAGCCCGACAACGGCCCGCCCGTCCGCCCCTCGCCCGTCCGACCCCCGCTCGGCTGCGACCCGCTCGTCCGCTGCCCGCTCGGCGAAGCCCCGCCCGCCCGCCTCCGCACCGACCGACGCCGCCCCGAAGGACGACCGATGGACCAGCTGATCTCCGGCGCGACGCACGACCCGCACGCGCTGCTCGGCGCGCACCCCGCCGACGGCTCGACGACGATCCGCACGATGCGCCGAGGCGCTGGCGACGTCGCGCTGCTCGTCGGCGACGAGCGGCACCCGATGAAGCGGGTGCACGACGTGGGCGTCTTCGAGGCACAGGTCGACGGCACGGTGCTCGACTACCGGGTGGAGGTCGACGGGACCGCCCACGACGACCCGTACCGCTACCCGCCGACCCTCGGTGAGCTGGACCTGCACCTGATCCGCGAGGGCCGGCACGAGCGACTGTGGGAGGCGCTCGGCGCCCGGGTCTTCGACGAGGGCGTGGCGTTCAGCGTCTGGGCACCCAACGCCCATGGGGTGCGGGTGATCGGCGACTTCACCGGCTGGGGCCCCGACGACGGCTGGCCGATGCGGTCGCTCGGGTCCAGCGGGGTGTGGGAGCTGTTCGTCCCCAACGCCCGGGTCGGCGCCCGCTACAAGTACCGGGTGTTGGGCGCCGACGGGCAGTGGCGGGACAAGGCCGACCCGCTCGCGGCGTACGCCGAGGTGCCGCCGGCCACCGCCTCGGTGGTGCACCACTCGACGTACCGGTGGAACGACGCGGACTGGCTGGCCCGGCGGGCCGAGCGGCAGCCGCACCAGGAACCGATGAGCGTCTACGAGGTGCACCTCGGCTCGTGGCGGCCCGGCCTGGGCTACCGCGAGTTGGCCGAGCAGCTCACCGCGTACGTCACCGAGCTGGGCTTCACGCACGTGGAGTTCCTGCCCGTGATGGAGCACCCGTTCGGCGGCTCCTGGGGCTACCAGGTGACCGGCTACTACGCGCCGACCTCCCGGTTCGGTGACCCGGACGAGTTCCGGTACCTGGTGGACCGGCTGCACGAGGCCGGCATCGGCGTACTCCTGGACTGGGTGCCCGCGCACTTCCCGAAGGACGAGTGGGCCCTCGCGCGGTTCGACGGCACCCCGCTCTACGAGCACCCCGACCCGCGGCGCGGCGAGCACCCCGACTGGGGCACGTACGTCTTCGACTTCGGCCGCAATGAGGTCCGCAACTTCCTCGTCGCCAACGCGCTCTACTGGTGCGACCAGTTCCACGTCGACGGGCTGCGGGTCGACGCGGTCGCCTCCATGCTCTACCTGGACTACTCCCGTAACCACGGCGAGTGGGCCCCCAACAAGTACGGCGGCCGGGAGAACCTGGAGGCCATCGCGTTCATGCAGGAGGTGAACGCGACGGTCTACAAGCACCACGCCGGCGTCGTCATGATCGCCGAAGAGTCCACCGCCTGGCCGGGGGTCACCCGCCCCACCGCCGAGGGCGGGCTGGGCTTCGGGTTCAAGTGGAACATGGGCTGGATGCACGACACCCTGCTCTACACCTCGAAGGACCCGATCTACCGCCAGCACCACCACCACCAGCTCACCTTCTCCCTGGCGTACGCCTGGAGCGAGAACTACGTGCTGCCGATCAGCCACGACGAGGTGGTGCACGGCAAGGGCTCACTGGCCGGCAAGATGCCCGGCGACACCTGGCAGCGGCTGGCGAACGTGCGCGCGCTGCTGGCGTACATGTGGGCGCACCCCGGCAAGCAACTGCTCTTCATGGGCTCCGAGATGGCCGACGACCGGGAGTGGAGCGAGGAGCGCGGCCTCGACTGGTACCTGCTCCACGACCCAGCCCGCGCCGGTGTGCAACGACTCGTCGGTGACCTCAACCGGGTGTACCGGGAGACTCCTGCGCTCTGGGCACAGGACACCGAGCCGGCGGGCTTCCGCTGGATCGCCGGCGACGACGTCGCCAACAACACCGTGTCGTTCGTCCGGATCGCCCCGGACGGCTCGACGCTGGTGTGCGTGGCGAACTTCTCCGCCCAGCCGCTGCACGACTACCGGGTCGGCCTGCCGGCCGGCGGGACGTGGACCGAGGTGCTCAACACCGACGCGCACCACTACGGCGGCTCCGGGGTGGGCAACCTGGGTGAGGTACGGGCCGAGGACGTGCCGTGGCACGGGATGGTCGCCTCGGCCGCCCTCCAGGTTCCCCCGCTGGGTGCCGTCTGGCTCCGCCGCGACTGACGGGTGAGCGGGACCGTTCCCCCGAGACGTCGAGACGCCTCGGGGGAACGGCGCGGGCTCAGAGCCGGGTGATCCGGACGGCGTCGGCGACGACGTACCCGGTCGTGCTGGTCCAGCGGCTGACCCCGACGACCTGGCGCGTCCCCGCGGCGAAGTCGTAGGTGCCCAGCACCCGCCACTGGCCGCCGCCGCTGCGCTGGTCGACGGAGGCCGTCACGGTCCCGTTCGCGGTGGCCACCAGGTGCGGCGTGGCGCTGTTGTAGCCGGGATCGGCCGGGTACCAGACCTCGACCCGGTACGAGCCGGCGGCGGGCAGCGTCGCGCTGAACCAGGCCGGGTCACTGACCGCCTGCGGCTCGGCGAACCGGTAGTTCGTGCCGTACCGCGTGGTGAGGTACGACGAGGTGCCCCAGGTGGCGGCGGCGGTGAAGCCACCAGTGGTGGTGTTGTCCACGATCACGCTGAACGTGCCGCCGGTGCCGGTGACCACCCGCGCGTTGCTGGCCGGGCTCTCGTGGTGCAGCCGGTCCAGGGCAGTCACCAGGTACCGGTAGGTCGAGCCGGCCGCGGCGGTGGCGTCGGTGAACGTCCCGGTGCTGCCTGCGGCACGCGCCGTGCCGAGCAGGTTGCGGGCATCGGCCAGGTCGCAGGGGTCGACCGAGCCGTCGCCGGGCAGTCGGTACACGGCGTACGAGGCCGTGCTGCCGGCGGTGCCACGCTGCCAGTTCAGCGTCACGCCGCCGGTGCCGCGTACCGCCGAGGTGAGGTTCGGCGCGGCGGGCGCGGCACCGCCCACCCCGGCCGGTGCCAGGGCGGGCCGGCGGTAGTGGTCGGTCGTCAGCCGGGAGACGGCACCGATGCGGTCGGCGCGTACGTCCTTGGCGCTGAAGTGGATGTCGCCGAGGATCCGGGGGTAGGCGCGGTTGAGGGTCAGATGGTCGGTGAGTTCGGCCGGGTCCTGCCAGGCGGCATCCTGCCCGGAGGCCCCGGCGCGGTAGGTGGCCTGCCCGACGAGCAACTGCACTGTGGTCCCGTTGACGGTCTCCGACCACCAGCGGACCAATTCCGCGTAGTCGGCCGCGGGGTGGCCGATCTGCCAGTAGATCTGCGGGGCGATGTAGTCGATCCAACCCTGCTTCACCCACCGTCGGGTGTCGGCGTAGATCGCGTCGTACGACTGGAGGCCGGTGGTGCGCGAGCCGAGCGGGTCGGTGCCGGCGTTGCGCCAGATGCCGAACGGGCTCACGCCGAGCTTCACCCACGGCTTCGCCGCCCGGATCTTGGCACTCATCTCCTGCACCAGCAGGTTGACGTTGTTGCGCCGCCAGTCGGCGATGGTGCTGAAGCCGGCGCCGTACTGGGCGTACGTGGCCTGGTCGGGGAAGCCCCCACCGCTGCCCGGGTACGGGTAGAAGTAGTCGTCCCAGTGCACCGCGTCGATGTCGTAGCGGCTGACGGCGTCCATCATCGCGGTCTGCACGAAGGCCCGGACGGCGGGGATGCCGGGGTTGTAGTAGAGCTGGCCGTTGTAGGCGACCGCCCAGCCCGGGTTCGTGCGGGCCGGGTGGCTGGCGGCCAGCTTGGTCAGGTCGGTGTGGGTCGCGACCCGGTACGGGTTGAACCAGGCGTGGAACTCCAGGTCGCGGGCGTGCGCCTCGGCCACCATGAAGGCCATCGGGTCGTAGCCGGGATTGCCTCCCTGGGTTCCGGTGAGCCACTGCGACCACGGCTCGTACGTCGACGGCCAGAAGGCGTCGGCGGCGGGACGGACCTGCACGACGACGGCGTTCATCCGACGCTGCTTGGCCAGGTCGAGCCAACCCCGGTACTCCGCCTGTTGGGCGGCGGCGGTGAGGCCGGTGCGGCTGGGCCAGTCGATGTTGGCCACGCTGGCGATCCACATGCCCCGGAACTGCCGTTTCGGGGTGGCCGGATCTGTCACGCAGGCTGCCTGGGCGGCCACCGGCACGGTGCCCGGCGGCGTGGTTGGGGAGGGAGATGCGGCAGTGGGGAGGGCCGCGCCGAGCGTCAGCGCCGCTACCAGCGCCAGCCCGGGAAGGGATCGATGAAAGTCGACACGCACGAAAGTATGTTCAGTGCTACAGGACTGCCACGCAAGTATTCTTCACAGCTTTCACTCTGCGAAGTCAGCCGCTGACCGTTCAGGACGGGACGCCCACGGGGCCGGTCCTGGCGCGAGGCGCCGTTGGGGCCGTCGGCGTCAGAGGATCAGACCAGGCCGGCGTCGCGGAGCAGTTGCCAGAGGCCGGCGCCGTCCGGGGCGGACAGCCACTTCTGCCCCACCGGCCCCGACGACGGTCGGCCGGCGGGGGCGGGCAGGGTGCCGGCCAGCACGGACTGGGTCGGGGAGAGGCGGCGGATCGCCACCCCGGCGACGTTCTCCGGGTGGGCGGCGGCGAACTCACGGTAGATCTCCTGGTCGTGCTGGCCGTCGTCGCCGACGAGCAGCCAGCGCACGTCGGGGAACTCCTTGGCCAGCCGGGCCAGGGTGGACCGCTTGTGTTCCATGCCGCTGCGGAACCAGCGGTCGGCGGTCGGGCCCCAGTCGGTGAGCAGCAGCGGCCCGGCCGGGTAGAGGTGGCGGGACAGGAAGCGGGTCAGGGTCGGGGCCACGTTCCAGGCGCCGGTGGAGAGGTAGAAGACCGGTGCGCCGGGGTGCGCGGTGACCAGCCGCTCGTAGAGCACCGCCATGCCGGGCACCGCGTTGCGGGCGTGCTCGTCGAGCACGAACGTGTTCCATGCGGCGAGCAGCGGCCGGGGCAGCGCGGTCACCATCACCGTGTCGTCGATGTCGGAGATGATGCCGAACTTGACCTCCGGGTCGAGGATGCGCACCGGGGCGTCGACCGGCTCGGCGTCCGGGACGCTGAGCCGGACCGTACCCCAACCGGGCGGCAGGTCCGCCTCGACCAGCGTGTCGACGAAGCCGCTGCGGTCGGCCCGCGTCTCGTGTCGCACCCCGCCGGCCTCGATGGTCACCGTGACGTGCTTGTTGGGCAACGTCGTGAAGCTGCGCCAGCCGCGAACCTTGTCGAGCCGACCCCGCTGACGGGTGTCCGGACGGCCCAGCAGCACCCGACACATCACCCGCACCCAACCCGGCGCGCCATAGCCGGTGTACGCGACGATGTTGACCCGCCAGCCGGTGCGCCGCAGCCGGCGCTCGACGAGCTGGTGCACGGCGTCCTCGATCCGCGCGGCCCGGTGCAGGTTCGGAACGGCCAGTTGGCCGGCGGGAGTGGGTGGCACGCGCCAACCCTGCCACACGTCGACAGCCACGGCCACGCGAGCCAACCCGGGCCGCGCCGATCCGGCCCGGTCACCGTGTGGCCGACCCAGCCCCACCGGGCTGCGCCGATCGGCCTCGGCGGCCCGACCGAACGTGAAACACTCCGGTCGGGACGACGACGGGGGCGTTGGTCGTGTCGCATCCAGAGCAGCACCGTGGGCGATGGCGCCCGCGACTCGATCGACCGGCGCTCGCCGCGCTGCTGTTCGGGCTCGCCGGTGTCGTCTACCGGCTGGTCCTGACGCTGTTCACGGTGCCGGTGTCGAACAGCGACGAGGCGACGTTCGGTCTCGCCGCGCTGCACATCGGGCAGGGCAGGGAACGCCCGGTCTTCCTCTACGGCCAGCACTACATGGGGATGTTGGAGTCATACCTGGCCGCTCCCCTGGTGGCGGTGGCCGGGCCGAGCTGGCCGGTGCTGCGCCTGCCGATGCTCGCGCTGTACGCGGTCTTCCTCTACCTGATCCACCGGTTGACCCGCCGCCTCTGCACCCCGTGGTTCGCCGCCTTCGTGGTGGGTCTGCTCGCGCTCGGGCCGGAGCGGGTGGTGCGCGACCAGCTCACCGTCGTCGGCGGGCGGCCGGAGGTGAAGCCGGCGGTGCTGCTGATGCTGCTGATCACCGTGGGGCTGGCCGCCGGCACGGTCCACCGCCGTCGGTTGGCGGTCGGCCTGTTCGGGCTGCTCGTCGGGCTGGCCGTCTGGTCGGACTGGCTGATCCTGCCGTACCTCGCTGTCGCCGGGTTGGCCCTGGTCTGGGCGGTACGGCGGGAGCTGCTCGGCTGGTCCGGTCTGCTGCTGGTGGCGGGGGTGGTCGTCGGCGTCGCCCCGATGATCATCGACAACCTGCGGGCCGGACCCGGTGACGACTCGCTGTCGGTGTTCCGGCAGGTCAGCACCAAGGTCGGCCCGCAGCCGCCGTGGTCCGACCGGATCCGGGGCGGCTTGCTGGAGGGCGTGCCGTTGGCGCACGGGCTCTGCCCGGTGGACGGTTGCGGACGCTGGCAGCAGTGGTTCGGTGTGTTGTACCCGGTGCTGCTGCTGGCCGCCGCGGCACTCGCTGTGCTCGCGTACCGGCGCGCCGCCGGGGCCCCGCGTGCGGAGCGGGTCGGACGCGGGGCCGGCGGGCTACGTGGGGCTCGGGTCGGGCCGGTCGTGCAGCTCGCGCTGGTCGTCGGCGCGGCGTTGACACTGCTGTCGTACGTGCGCAGTCCGCTCGCCGCGACCAGCCCGCTGGACAACGCCCGCTACCTGTCGGTGCTGCAACTGTCGTTGCCGGCGGTGCTCTGGCCGCTCTGGGTGGCGGCGTTGACCGCCTGGCGGGGCACCAGCAGCGTGCTGGGGCGATTCACCGGCGCGCTGTCCGCCGCGGTGCTGGCCGCGCTGACAGTGACCACCCTGGTGATCACCGTGCTGTTCGCGGCCACCGGCACCGCGGCGTCGCGGACCGAGGAACGCCAGGCCCGGGAGCTGGCCGCCGCGCTGCGCGCCGGCGGACCCCATGAGGTGTACGGGGACTACTGGACCTGCAACCGGTTGATCTTCAACACGGACGAGTCGGTGGTCTGCGGGGTGCTCGACGGGAACCTGTCACCGGGGCAGAACCGCTACCGACCGTACTGGCGGCAGGTGGGGCGGGCCGAGCGGCCGGGCTACGTGGTGGAGATCGACTCGCCGATGGACCGGCGGTTGCGGAGGCTACTCGCCGACCGGGCCGACGCCGCGCCGGTGCGGGAGGTCGGCGGCTATCGCGTGTACCACCCCGACACCCCGGTGCGGCCCTGGCGGTAGGGGCTGGTCGTACGCTGGCCGGGCCGGCGCGTGGGGCGCCGCCGTTTCGCCCGTCGAGGAGACCCATGCTCATCCTGTTGCCGCCCTCGGAGGGGAAGGCCGACGCCGGCACCGGACGGCGTTGGACCCCGGAGCGGCTCTCGCTGCCCGAGCTGAACCCGGCCCGCGAGCGGGTGCTGGACGCCCTGGTGGCGCTGAGCGCCGGGCCGGACGAGGAGGCCGCGCGGGCGGCGCTCGGCCTCAGCGAGGGCCAGCGGAGCGAACTGCGGCGCAACGCCCGGCTGCGGGAGGCGGCCACCGCGCCGGCCGAGCGGCTCTACACCGGGGTGCTCTACGAGGCGTTGGACCTGGCCTCGTTGCCGGCCACGGCGCTGCGGGCGGCCCGCCGGTCGATCCTGATCAGCTCCGGGCTGTGGGGCGCGGTCCGGTTGGCCGACCGGATTCCGCCGTACCGCTGCCCGATCGGCGCCCGCCTGCCCGACGTCGGGGCGCTGTCGACGTACTGGCGCAGGGAGCTGACGCCGACGGTGGACGGCGCCGCCGGGCGCGGCCCGGTACTGGACCTGCGCTCCGGCGCGTACGCGGCCACCTGGACGCCGCGCGGTGAGCTGGCCGAGCGCACTGTCACCGTGCGGGTGCTGCACGAGCGGGAGGTCGACGGCGTGCCGGTCCGCTCGGTGGTCAGCCACTTCAACAAGGCGACCAAGGGGCGGCTGGTCCGGGACCTGCTCGTCGCCGGCGCCCGGCCGCGCACCGCCGCGGAGCTGATTGGCACGCTGCGGGAGCTGAAGCACACAGTGGTGGAGGAGCCCGCCGTTCCCGGGCGGATGCGGCAGGTGGATCTGGTGGTCACCGACCTCTAGCGGCACCGCAGCCGCAAGATTTGCTCAAGGCTGGGCCGGAGGAGTTCCGTAACGGCGTGGCAGGGGCCAGGGTAGGGCAACCCAGACTCCGACAAGGGAGCCTTCGTTGACCCACGAACCCGCCCTGCTCGACCGGCCGCACACCCCGACCACCCCGTCCCCGTTGGGCTGGCTGACCCTGGGCGACGCGTTCGAGGCTGCCTGCCTGCTGCGCTGCACACCACCACCGACGGCCGCCCGGCCCAGCACGGTCCGGGCCGAGCACACCGCCGGGGTGGAGTTCAACCGGGAGGACGCCGCGCAGCGGATGCGGCAACTGCTCAACCGGCTGGACATCCCGGTCACCCACGAGGTGGCCGTCGGCGGCCTGCGTCGCCGCTATGAGCTGCACCGACTGTGGGTGCCCCGGGAGCACCAGGGCGCGTACACCCGGATGTTGGACGCGGGCTGGTGGCAGGGGCGACGCGAGCTGCTCGGCGGGCCGCTGCCCGGCGCCTCACCGGCCCGCAGGCGGTTGGTGACCCGCCTGGCGGAGGCAGCCTGGCGCTCGGCGTTGCTGGCCGCCGGGCGGCACGTCCGGCGGCACATCCTCGGTGTCCGGCTCACCGACCGGGAACTGGCCGCGGTGCTGATCCGGGGAGCGGCCGTGCTCGACGTACCGGCCCGGCTCCGCCCCGGCACCGGTTGCTTCCTGGTCAGCGTGGCCGACGGCCCGGACCGGCAGCGGATCCTGCGCAGCGCGGCGTTGGAGCCGGCGCGCGGCCCGATGGCGGAACCCGGGACGGCGACGGAGCGCGGGACGACCCCGGCGTCGGCACGGGGCGTGGGCGTGGCGCCGGCAGGTCGCGCGGCCTGCTGATCGGGTCCCGACCGTCCGGCGCATCGCCGACGCGGGCTTGCGCGCACCCGCCCGACGGCGCACAGTGCACCGCGTGAGTCGTACCTCGTCCCGCCGCGCCGGCCTGGCCGCCCTGTCGACGGTGCTGCTGATCGCGAACCTGGCCATCGCCAGCTGCCGGGACGCCCCGACCGAGCCGACGTCGATCCGGATCGCCACCGGCAGCCCCACCGCTGTCTACTACGCGTTCGGGCGGTCCCTGGCAGCCATCCTCAACCGGGAACTCCCCGACGTACGGGCCAGCGTGGTGATCACCGCCGCCTCGGCGGAGAACGTCCAACTCGTCGGCTCCGGCGGGGCCGAGCTGGGCTTCACCCAGGCCGATGTGCTGCCCACCAGCACGGCGGGAAGCCCCGCTGTCGACGCGGTCGCCCGGGTGTACGACGACCAACTGCACCTGGTCACCACGAGCGGCGGCCCGGTCCGCACCGTCGCCGACCTACGCGGCCGGCGAGTCTCCGTCGGCGCGGCCGGCTCGGGCACCGAGATCACCGCGACCCGGCTGCTGGAGGTGGCCCGCCTCGGTGGTGACGAGGTGCGCCGGGAACGGCTCGGACTGGACGATTCGGTGGCGGCGCTGCGCTCCGGGCGGATCGACGCGTTCTTCTTCTCCGGCGGGTTGCCGGTCCGGGGCATCGAGGAGTTGGCCGAGGCCAGCGCCATTCGGATCGTTGACCTCAGCGAGTGGACCGAGCCGCTGCGCTCACGGTACGGCCAGGTCTACGTCTCCCGCGACATCCCCCGCTCGGTGTACGGGGTGGATGCGGTGACCACCGTGGCCGACCCGAACTACCTGATCGTCCGGGCCGACCTGCCGGAGCCGTTGGTCCGTGAGGTGACCCGGCTGCTGATGGAACGCCGGGCCGAGCTGGCCGCCGCCCATCCGGCGGCGGGACGGATGAGCCCCCGCTCGGCGATCGTCACCGCGCCGCTGTCGCTGCACCCCGGCGCCGCATCCTGGTACCGCGCCACCAAACCGTGACGGCCGAGCCTCACCGCGCCGGGGAGGGTCGCAGGTCGGCGGTCGGTTCCTCCACCGCCGACTCCACGGGAAGGGCCGGCGTCGGGAACCACAGGGCCGCGATCAGCCCCCGCGACTCCCCCGGGCGCATGGTGAGCCGCCCGTCCGAGGCGTCCACCAGCACGGCGGCGATGGTCAGTCCCAGCCCCGCGCCGTCCACATTCTGCGCGTCCGGGGCCCGCCAGAACCGCTCGGTCGCCTGGCCGAGCTGACTCTCGGTCATGCCGGGGCCCGAGTCGCGGACCTCCAGCGCCACCCCGCCGTCGCGACGGGCCACCGTCACCGTCACCGCCCCGCCCGCCCCGCTGAACTTCACCGCGTTGTCGATGAGGGCGTCCAGCGCCTGGTCGACGGCGGTCGGCACGGTCTGCGCGTACGCCGGGGCGTCGGTAGTGGCCAGCCGCAACGCGACCGACCGGTGCCGGGCCAGCGGCGCCCACGCGGCCACCCGGGAGGCGGCCACCGCGGCGGCGTCCACCGTGACGCGCTCGTTCTCCTCCCGTTCCGCCCGAGCGAGGGTCAGCAACGCGTCGAGCACCAGCGCGAGCCGGTCGGTCTCCTCCAGGGCCAGCCGGTGCTCGGACCGACCGTCGGGGTCGGTGAGACTGGGTCCCAACTCCTCCACCCGCAGCCGCAGCGCGGTGAGCGGGTTGCGCAGCTGGTGGCTGGCGTGGGCGACGAAGGCACGCTGCCGGTCCATCACGTCGGAGACCACGTCGGCCATGTGGTTGAAGCTGGCCGCCAGGCGGCGCAGCTCCGGCGGGCCCAGCCGGTGCTGCACCCGGGCGCCCCGGTCGCCCTCGGCGATCTCATGGGTGACCGCGTCCAGTTCGGTGACCGGGCGCAGCACCCAACCGGCCAGCCCGAACGCGGTGAGCACGCAGGCCAGCACGGCGAGCAGACCGGCCAGGGCGAGCAGCAGCCACCACGAGACGACGGCTCGGCGGATCGAGCCGGCAGGGGTCACTATCACCACCGCCCCGAGCACCTCACCGCCGTCGTTGATCGGTACGGCCACCACCACGGGGTCGGTCGTCCAGGGCCAGACCGACTCGGGGGCGCTGGTCTGCTGCCCGGACAGGGCGACGTCCAGCACCGTCGCGGTCCCCGGGCTGGCCTGCCAACCCGGCGACGAGACCGGGATGTTCCGGTCCCGGTCGACGATCGCGGCGCTGATTCCGTACAGGTCGTCGTAGCTGGTCAGCTCCGACTCGATCGGGCCGGGCCCGCCATCACGCAACGCCGGTCCGGCCAGCGAGGCGAACCGGGTCGCGTCGGCGAGCCGGTCGGCGCGGACCCGTTCGGTCTCGCGGCTGGCCATGGTGGCGGCCAGTGGTGTCTCCAACGCGATGAGGACGAGGACCATCAGCAGCAGATAGCTGATCACCAGGCGACGGCGCACGTCAGCTCCTCACGAGTCGCGCAGCCGGTAGCCGACGCCGCGTACGGTCTCCACCAGGCGGGCGTCGCCGAGCTTGCCGCGCAGCGACCCGACATGCACCTCGACGGTGTGCCGGTCGGCCCAGGTGGTGCCCCAGGCGTCGAGCAGGATCCGATCGCGGGGCACCGCCACCCCGGGCTGGCGGGCCAGCGAGAGCAGCACGTCGAACTCCTTGCGCGTCAACGTGACCGCACGGCCCTCGACGGTCACCGTCCGCGCGGCCACGTCGATGCGGACCGGGCCAGCCTCGATGAGGTGCCGCTCGGGCGCGGCGTTCGCGGCGCGGCGCAACACCGCCTCGATCCGGGCCTGCAACTCCACCATCGAGAACGGCTTGACCACGTAGTCGTCGGCGCCCAGGCGCAGACCCAGCACCCGGTCACGTTCCTCACCCCGGGCGGTCACCGCGATGATGCCGAGCTGGCTGCTGCGCCGGCGCAGCTCCCGGCACAGGTCCGTGCCGTCCCCGTCGGGCAGGGTCAGGTCGAGCAGCACCAGGTCACAGGGTGCGGCGGAGAGCGCGGCGGCGACGGTCGCGGCGTGCTCGACCTCGTACCCCCGGCGGGTGAGGGCGGACGACAGCGCGGCGGCCACCCGGCGGTCGTCCTCCACCAGCAGGATCCGCACCCGTGCCCCCGTCCCTCGCAGCGCTGTTCTGCGAATGGTGGCAGAAGTGCGCGCGGACCGGGAGGCCGCCCACCCGCCCTAAAGGCCGAAGGTGTCGTCGGCGGTGGCGTCCCGGACGCCGTCGGTGAAGCCGCGGAAACCCGGATCCTCGTGGCTGGCCGGCACGCTGGTGACGCTGACCCCGCCGGCCTGGGTGACCGCGTCGACCAGGGGCGGGTAGTCGATCTCGGCGTCCTGGAAGGCGTCGTCGTCCGCCTCCGCCAGGTTGATCACGTACTGCACGTCCTCGGACGGGGTGTCCGGGTCCTCGGCCCACTCACCGCCGGCCCGGTAACACTCGTCGTACAGCGCGCGCTGGCTGTCGGTCCAGTCGTCGTCGTAGCTCTGCATCGCCCATCCCTCCGCGGCCCTTGACCTGAGCATGCCCGGCGGGAGGCGACGGGCGCGGCGGTACCGGCGAAAACCGGGCGGGCGCGCCGACCACCGCCCCGTACGCTGCTGTGGTGATCTACAAACTGCTGTCGAGCGCCGAATGGGACGACGCCCTCGCCGCCGGCGCCTTCACCGGCTCCGCGGTGGACCGGCAGGACGGGTTCATCCATCTCTCCGGCGCCGAGCAGGTGGTCGAGACGGCGCGACGGTATTTCACCGGGGCGACCGGGTTGACAATGCTCAGCGTCGAGGAGGAGCGACTGGGCGACGCGCTGCGGTGGGAGCCGTCGCGCGGCGGGCAGCTCTTCCCGCACGTGTACGGCCCGCTGCCGGTCGCGGCGGTGGTGGCGGCGCGGGCGTTGCCGGCGGACGTTCCGGTCGCCGACGCGGTGGCCGCCCTGCTGGGCTGACCCGGTGGCCCGCCTTCCCGGCCGACACGGACGCGGCCGACCCGGTGGCCGTCCCACCGGCTGACACGGACGCGCCCGAC
>NZ_JBEZEH010000062.1:0-31342 GCF_040648775.1 Micromonospora sp. NPDC049089 | reverse complement strand
CTCGAGCGGCGGGGGGCGGGCCGCGCTCCGGCTGGGGGGGGGGCGGGTTGGGGGTGGGGGTGGGCGTGGCTGCGTCGGGCCCCGGCCGCCCACGGCCCCCCCCCCGGCCGCCGGGGCGGCGACCCCCTCGTCGAGGGTGGAGCAGTCGGCCATCACCAGAGCCCCGGTCAGGTCGTGGACGGCGGCGATGGTGTCACCGAGGGTTCGGCCGTCGGGCCGGGGCCGCGCGGTGCCGTCCAGGGCCACGACGTGCGCGCCGGCCCGGGCCACCGACAGCGCGTGCTCCAGCGTGGGGGTGATGAAGACGTCGTCGTCCCCGTCCTTCCACAGACCGATCAGCGGCAGGTCGACCGCCCCCCGGATGGCCGCGATGTCCGCCAGGCCCTGGGCGCGAATGCCGGCGGCACCGCCCTGGGCGGCGGCGAGGGCCACCCGGCGCATCGTGTCCGGGCTGCGCATCGGCTCACCGGGGTACGCCTGGCAGGAGACGACGAGGCGGTGGCGGAGCTGCGCGATCAGCGTGTTCATGCGGTGCCCTCCCAGGCGAGTGCGGCGGCGCCGAGAAGTGGGGCGTCCGATCCGAGGGTCGAGGCCAGGACGGGCACGTCGTCCAGATTGGGCAACGTCTCCCGCCGCACGGCGCCCCGAAGTGCCTGCCACCAGGTGTCGCCGAGGCCGGCGACACCGCCGCCGATGACGACGACAGCGGGGTCAAGCATGTTGACCAGCCCCCCGACCGCCGAGCCGACGGCGGCCCCACCCAGCAGGACCACCTCCCGGGCTGTGGCGTCACCGTCCGCCGCGCGCTCGGCCACAGTGCGCAGGTCGCCGACCGGCTGACCGGTACGCCGCACGTACTCCTCGGTGAGAGCGGGCCCGGAGGCGATCGCCTCCAGGTGCCCCCGCCCGCCGCAGGTGCAGGGCAACTGCCCGGCGTACGGCGAGGGCTGGTGGCCGGCGTGGCCGGCGGCGGAGTGGGCGCCGGTCAGCACGGTGCCGTCGACGACGAACGAGGCGCCGATACCGGTGCCGACCGCGATGAAGAGCATCGTCTGGTGGCCGACCGCCACGCCGTGTCGCGCCTCACCGAGGGCGTGCGCGTGCACGTCGTTGATGGCTGAGACGGGCAGGTCCAGCAGTGCCCGCAGTCGGCCGCTCAGGTCCGTGCCGGCCCAACCGGCCAGGGCGTCGGTGGCCGACAGCACCCGACCCGTCCGGTGGTCGATCACCCCGGCGCTACCGACGCCGAGGGCACGGATTCGGGTTCCCGTCGCCCTCGCCCGCAGCCGACCGACTAGGTCGGCTGCGGTGTCGATGATGGCGGTCGCCCCGGCCCGGCCGGGGGTGGGGACGGTGATCTGGTCGATGACCTCGCCGTGGCGGGTCACGATGGCAGCGGCCGTCTTGGTGCCCCCGATGTCGAGCGCGGCCACCGCCACGTCGACGACCGGGGGCTCGGGTGCCTCGGACATGGCTAGAGCAGTCCCGCCAGCTCCAACTGGGCACGCACCCGGCTCGCCTCATCGGCGTCGAGCGGTCGCAGCGGAAGCGAAACGGCGTTGCTGTCGATGACGCCGAGCAGGGCCAGTGCGGTCTTGAACGCGCCCACGCCCCGGGTCGCCCCTGCCGCCGTAGCCGGGTCGGCCGCGTCGACGATCCGGAACAACCGGGTCAGTCGGTCCTGCTCCGCACGGGCGGTTTCCCAGTCGCCGGTCACGCAGGCCCGGTGAAGTCGCACGTAGCCCTCCGGGTCCACGTTGCCCAGGCCGGGGACGGAACCGGAGGCGCCGGCGAGCATCATCGCGTCGACCACCACCTCGTGGCCGGTCAACAGGCTGAAGCCGGCGTTCGGCGCGCGTTCCGCGATGGACAGCACCAGTTGGCGGAACGAGACGTCGTCACCGCTGGAGTCCTTGACGCCGGCGAGGACGCCCTCCGCGGCGAGTCGGCTCAGCAGGCCCGGCGACAGCTTGGTGTGCACGCAGACCGGAATGTCGTACGCCAGCAGCGGAAGTTCGACCGAAGCGGCGAGGGACCGGAAGTGCCGCTCGACCTCGTGGGGGCCGACAATGGCGTAGAAGGGGGCGGTGGCCACCAGGCCGTCGACACCCAGGCGCGTCGACGCGTCGGCCCGGTCGAGGACCCGGCGGGTGGTCGGCTCGATGCAGCCCGCGATGACGGGTACGGTCCCGCCGACGGTCTTCACGACGGTTTCGAGAGCCTGGTCCCGCTGACTGTCCGTGAGGAACACCGTCTCGCCGGAGCTGCCGAGGGCGAAGATGCCGTCGACGCCGGCGGTGAGCATCCGCTCGACGAGCCGCTCAAGGGAGGCGACGTCGACCGCCCCCTCCTCGGTCAGGGGGGTGACGACCGGCGGCACGACTCCGGCGAACCGCGGGGCTGGGGTGGTCACGCTGACTCCTCGACATGTAGGGGGGTGGTGCGGCCGGTCGATGCTCTGGCGAGTTCGACCAGCTCTGTGTTGCTGGATCCAGCAGGAACGGGGTGGTAGCACCGGAACTCGTGGGCACCGGCACCGCCGTCGCCCGACCGGACCGGCGGCATCTCGATGGCGCAGCCGTCGGTCGCCTTCCAGCACCGGGTGCGGAACGGGCATCCGGTCGGCGGTTTCGTGGCGAGTGGAACGGGGCCGACGAGCGGGATCGGGTCGAGTGGCGAAAGCAGCCCCGGCGTGGCGGAGAAGAGCGCCCGGGTGTACGGGTGCTGGGCGACCTCGGGGAGCCCGGCGGCGGGCGCCTGCTCCACGATCCGGCCGAGGTACATGGTGACCACGCGGTCACTGATCCGCTTGACCGTCTGGATGTCGTGCGAGACGAAGACCATGGCCAGGTCCAGACGCTCCTTGAGGTCCAGGAGCAGGTTGAGGATCTGCGCCCGGACCGACACGTCGAGCGCGCTGGTGGGCTCGTCGGCGATGACCAGCCCTGGCTCCAGGGCCAGGGCACGCGCGATGGACACCCGCTGGCGTTGGCCGCCGGAGAGCTGGCTCGGCAGCACGTCGGCGACCGACCGGGGCAGCCCGACCAGCGCCATCAGCTCCCTGACCCGCTCCTCGCGCTCCTTGCGGGTGCCGCGACGGTGCACGTCGAGCGGGTCGCGCAGGATGTCGCGGACCGGCATGCGCCGGTTCAGCGACGTGGCCGGATCCTGGAAGATCATGCCGACGCCGGCGCCGATGTGCAGTCGGCGTTCCGCCGCGCTCATCGACCGGACGTCCTTGCCGGAGAAGGCAACAGTGCCGCTCGTCGGCCGCTGGAGGCCCACCAGCACCTTGGCCATCGTGGACTTGCCGCAGCCGGACTCGCCGACGACACCGATCGTCTCGCCGGCACGCACGGTCAGGTCCGCGCCGGTGAGGGCATACACTCGCTCGCGACCGAACAGGCCGCCTCCTCGGGTGCGATGCACCACGTGCACGTCGCGCAGTTCGACGATCGACTGGTGTGGGACTGACGCGCTCATCGGGCCAGCTCCCCTTCCGTGACGGTGACGGCCGGGTGGTGGCAGGCGTACCGGTGGGCGAGGACGCCCTCCAGACGGGGCGTCTCATCCCGGCAGACCTCGGTGGCCATGGGGCAGCGGTCAGCGAACCGGCAGCCCGATGGGAAGTCGGCCGGCGACGGCACCACGCCGCGGATCTGGGTGAGCCGCTCCGCGCCGGCCTCGAGGGAGAGCACGGAACCGAGAAGACCTCGGGCGTAGTGGTGTGCCGGCGCGCCAACCACGTCGGCGGTGACACCGCTCTCGACGATCTGCCCGCCGTACATCACCACGACCCGGTCCGCGACGTCGCTGACCAGCGCGAGATCGTGACTGACCAGGATCAGCGCGAAGCCGAGCTGCCCGCGCAGCCGCAGCAGCAGCTCCATGACCTGCGCCTGGACCGTGACGTCCAGCGCGGTGGTCGGCTCGTCAGCGATGATCAGGCGCGGATCCCGCGACAGCGCCATGGCGATCACCACGCGCTGCCGCTGCCCACCGGAGAGTTCGTGCGGGTACGCGGACAGGGTGCGCTGCGCGTCCAGGCCCACCAGCTCCATCAGCTCCTGGGCCGACCGCGTGCCGCCACGGCTGATCATCTGGGCGAGCTGCGGGCCGATGCGCAGTGAGGGGTTCAGGGCCGAGAGGGCGTCCTGGTAGACCATCGCGATCTCGCGCCCCATCAGGGCACGGCGTCGTTTGGTGCTCACCGTCAGCAGGTCGGTGCCCGCGAAGCGGACCTCGCCGCGGACCCGGGCGCCCTGCGGCAGCAGGCCCATCACGGCGAGGGAGGTCAGCGACTTACCGGAGCCGGACTCCCCCACCAGGCCGAGGACCTCGCCGGGGCGGATGTCGAAGGTCAGGTCGTCGACGATGTCGACGCCGCTGTGGCGTCCCTCGAACCCGATCGACAGGTTCCGGACCTCCAGGACGGGCTCCCCGTCCGGGAGGGGGCGGGCGCGCTCGCGCAGCCGCTGCGCGGCCTCGGCCAGGCCGGGCAGTTGCACCACCTCACCGGAGCCGGGCTGCGCCTCCTCCTGCGCGTCCCCGATCTTCGTGGCGGTGGCACGCCGCGCCGCCGGGGCGGCCCAGGCGTCGGACATCCCTTCGGAGAGCACGTTCAGGGCGAGCACGGTGAGCAGGATCAGCAGGCCGGGGAAGAACGTGGCCCACCAGCCACCGATCTGCACCATCTCCTTGCCGAAGGCGATGACCGAGCCCCACGAGGAGGCGGCTTCCTGGGGTGCCAGCCCGCCACCGATGAACGAGAGCGACGCCTCGAACACGATGGCGTCGGCCACCATGACGGTGACGAAGACGAGGATCGGGGCGGCGCAGTTACGCAGGATGTGCCGCCAGAGGATGTGCGGTCGCCGCGCGCCGATGATCCGTTCGGCCGCGACGTAGTCCTCGCGGTACTGCGAGAGCACGTTGGCGCGCACGATGCGCGCGATCGAGGGCACGAAGACGAAACCGATCGCAACCACGAGGACCAGGAGGCTGTTCTTGCCGAACGAGATGATCAGCAGGGCGGAAAGCACGATGGCGGGGAAGGCCATGACGACGTCGAGGCACCGCATCACCACCTCGTCGACAGCCGGCCGGCTGGTTCCGGCCAGCGCGCCCAGGATCGCGCCGATCACCAGGGCGATGCCGGCGCTGCCAAAGCCCACGATCAACGAACGCCGGGTGCCGGCGACCAGCCGCGAGAACACGTCGCGTCCGAGCTTGTCCAGGCCGAACCAGTAGTCGCCGTTCGGGCCGGTCAGCGCGGGGCCGAGCCCGGCCTGCGCGGGGTCGTGTCGCAGGATCAGCGGCGCGAAGATGCCCACCACGACGATGAGCAGGACGAAGCTCAGTGCGATCCGAGCCGTGACGCTGAGCCGTTTGAAGGCGATGCCGGGAGCCGACAGCCTGGCGGTGAGTGTTCGACGCATCAGTGGGCTCCGCGCAGTCGAGGGTTGGCGAAGAGGTAGAGGATGTCGACCACCAGGTTCACGAGGACGAAGCAGATGGCGATCGTCAGCACGGTTCCCTGGGCGAGGGCGGTGTCGTTCTGCTGGACCGCGCTCATGATCTGGGTGCCCATGCCGGGCAGCGAGAAGATGGCCTCGATGACGACAGTGCCGCCCAGCAGGTAGCCGATTCGCAGGCCCAGCACGGTGAGCGGGTTGACCAGCGCGTTGCGCAGCACGTTGCGTCCGACCACCACGCGGGGCGGCAGCCCGGCGCCGATCGCCGTCCGCACGTAGTCCTTGTCGAGTTCCTCGACCATTGACGTCCGCACGATTCTGGCCAGTGAGCAGCCGACCGGCACGGCGAGGGCCAGCGCCGGCATGGCGAGGGACTGGAGCCAGAGGGAGAACGAGTCGCCGGGGTTGACGTACCCGCCGGTCGGGAAGACGGGGCGGCGGACCGACAGTTCCTGGATGAGCAGGAGAGCGAGCCAGAACGACGGCATGGCGATACCGGCCATCGATACGAACCGGATGACCTGATCGGGCCAGCGGTCCCGGTACAGCGCGGCGGGGATGCCGAGGGCCAACGCGATGACCAGCGCGCCGACGATACCGAGGGCCGTCAGCTGGATGGTCAGCGGCAGCGCGGTGGCGATCTTGTCGGCGACCGGGACGGACGGCGGGAAGGTCACGCCGAGATCGCCCCGGAGCAGGTCGCCCAGGAAGTGCAGGTACCGCAGGGGCAGCGGGTCGTCGAGACCGTTGGCGGCCTTGAACGCGGCCACCTGCGCGGGGGTCGCCTGATCGCCCAGGACGGACAGCGCGGGATCGATCGGGGAGAACTGCATGATCACGAAGACGAAGATCGTGATGCCCAGCACCAGGGGTATCAGGGTCAGGAGTCGTCGCGCGACCAGGCTCAGAACGCTCAGCATGGTGTCTTTCTCTCGTCGAGGGCCGCCGGGACGTCCCGCCCAGCCCCAGGGACTGAGAGCCGGGCGGGACGCGGAGGGGCCAGGGTGGGGCCCCCGAGGTGGAGCTCAGCCCTTTCGGCTGGAGCCCAGGAAGTACAGGCCGGTGGTCGACGCACCCGAGAAGTCGGAGAGCTTCGCGGGGTCGTACGCGGTGACGACCTTGGTGTGCAGGATCGGGTACAGGGGGGCCTCGTCGGCCACCTTGTCCAGGGCCTGCTTCCACAGAGCCTTGCGGGCCGCCTCGTCGGAGGTCTGCGCCGCCTTGTCGAGCAGGTCGGCCATGGCCTTGCGGTCCGCGGCGCTCCACCGGTAACGCTGCCCCGGCCAGGTCTCGCCGTAGTAGAACCAGCGCATCAGCAGGTCGGTGTCGACGCCGAAGACGCTGGGGTCACCGGTGGCCATCAGCACCCGGAAGGTGTCCTTCGGAACGATGTCGCCGTAGATGGCCGAGGACGGCACCGTGTTGAGGCTGGCGGTGACGCCGATCTTCTTCCACTGCTCGATGACCAGCGGCGCGACATCCTTCACGACCGAGTTGTCAGTGGTGTCGAGCTGGAACGACAGGTTCGTGACACCGGCCTCCTGGAGCAGGCTCTTGGCCTTCTCCAGGTTGTAGTCGTAGACGGTGGCGGCCTTCTGGTAGTCCTTGTTGCCCTCGTCCAGGTAGCTCGTCGCCGGGCTGCCATAGCCGTTGAGGGCGGTCTTGATGACCTCGTCCTTGTTGATCGCGTAGTGCAGCGCCTGTCGCACCCGCTTGTCGTTGAACGGCGCCGCCGACGAGTTGAACATGAGGAAGACCTGGTTGAAGGCCTGCTTCACATCGACCGTGTACTTGTCCTTGAGCGAGTCGACGTTCAGGTACGGCACCGACTCGATGGCCTGGACCCGGCCGCCCTGCAGGTCAGACACCCGGGCGGAAGCCTCCGAGGTGGTGTTCCAGGTCATCGTCTCGACCTTGGCCGGACGCGGGCCGTTGTAGTTCGGATTCTTGCTGAGCTTGACACCCGACTCCTTGGACGCGCTGTCCAACTTGAACGGGCCGGAGCCGATCGGCGCCGTGTCGAAAGCCTTCGACGCGGCCGCGTCCGCGGTCTTCGCCTTCGGCAGGATCTTGACGACGGCGATCCGCTCCGCGAACAGGGCGAACGGGTACTTGAGCTTGAACTCGGCCGTCGTCGCGTCCTTTGCCGTCACCGAGTCGATGAACGACACGAACCCCTGCATCAGCGGCGGGGCCTTGGGGTCGGCCGGCTTCAGCACGCGGGTGAAGGACCAGGCGACGTCCTCGGCGGTGACGGGGGTGCCGTCGGAGAACTTGGCACCGTCACGCACCGCCACGGTGTAGGTGAGCCCGTCCGCGCTGGCCACCGGGTCTTCCTTGGCGAGTGCGCGGTATGGTTCCCGGGTAACCGGGTCAAGATCGATCAGACCCTCGAAGGTGTGCTGGTTGACCGCCGTCGCCACCGCCGACGAGGCGTTCGCCGGGTCGAACCCGCTAGAGAGGGTGAACGCGAGGGTGGTCTCGATCGACGTCTTCCCCCCGCTTCCCTCGACGGCGTTGGTCGAGGCCGGGCCGCCGCTGCAGGCGACCAGTCCGAGAGCGAGGGTTGCCGCGGTGGACGCGACGGCCAACGAACGGAACCGGCGCGGGGGGCGACGCCGACTCTCCCTTGGCTCAACGGTGGTGCTCACGTAGCTGCCTCCATAGGCTCTTCATGCGCTCGCTTACCGCTCGCGCTGAGGGATTCGAAGATAATGGGGTCTGACGTCAGACATCTGATGCCGATATGGTGAGAGTGTCAGATCCGTGAACGAAGGGCAAGTGGCAGATGACGACCATTGACGCGTCCCCGCTACGCGGTGCGGAGCGCCCAGGTCCCCGCCGGCAGGAGGTGGGGGCCAAGATCAAGGAGTACATCCTGCGCAACCGTCTCAAGCCGGGAGACATTCTGCCCACCGAGGCGGAGCTGTGTGAGGCGGTGGGCGCGAGCCGCTCAAGCGTCCGCGAGGCCGTCAAGATCCTCTCTGCCCTCGACATCGTCGAGGTGCGGCACGGCCACGGCACCTTCGTCGGCCGCATGTCCCTCGCCGCCCTCGTGGAGGGCCTGACCTTCCGCGGGCTGCTCAGCGGCGAGGAGGACCATCACGTGCTGGGGCAGGTCGTCGACGTCCGGCAGACCCTCGAACAAGGGCTCGCAGCCCAGGTCATCGCCGTTCTCGACAGCGAGCACCAGGCCGCTCTCTCCACCCTCGCCGACGAGATGGAGAGTCTGGCCGCCCAGGGCAAGGACTTCCTCGACGTCGACCGGGCCTTCCACGTGAAGCTGCTGGAACCCCTCGGCAACGACCTGATCCTCCAGCTGACCGAGGCGTTCTGGCAGGTACAGGCCATCGTCGCCCCCACACTGCGGACCGAGCCGGAGGACCGGGTGATCACCGCCCATCGTCATCGGGCGATCGTGAACGCGATCGCCGCCGGCGACGTGGCGGACCTGCAGGCCGCCATCGCCGAGCACTACGCGCCCATACGGGCGAGCATCGCCCGCGTCGTGCGGGCCTGAATCGACACGATCACCACCTACGGACTCCGGCAGAGGATCCGCGACCCACGCCATGTCTTCACGTGCCTGGGTCGTCATGACGGCCAGGGGTGACCGCACTGGTCGTGCCGCTGAGGGTTGAGCTGTTCGGAGAGTCGGACGGCAATGCCGGTCAGCGGCCACGGCCGGTCACCACGCCCGGCACCCCTCCGCTCGACGGCCATCGCCGTGGCGGCCGGCGCAAGGATCCGCGGATCTCCGGGAAGTCCAGCACGCTGTTGTCGCGGTGCGTGCCGTGACCGCGGCTCTCACACCGCCAACTGATAGACGCGCGCGGCGGCGCCTCCGAAGATCGCCTGGGAGGCTGCCTCGGTCAGCGGCGGCAACACCTGGTGCGGCGCAGCCCGGATCCGGCCGTAGCTACCCGCGAGCAGGCACACCGGCCAGTCCGCACCGAACATCAGGCGCTCCGGTCCGAATCGGACGATCGCTTCGCGGACGAACGGTCGCAGGTCGGGGAGTAGTCGACCTGGGCCGATCGTAGTTGCGCCTGCCACTGGGCCACGGTGAACGGGCGGCGGACCGACCGCATCCGGTCGTCGTCGAGCCAGGCGCAGGCGGGCGGATTTTCCCAGAGGTGATGGTGCGCATCGACGGTCAGCACGCGGGCGCCCGGTAGAGGCTGCACCCCCTCTCACATACATCATATGTTTGTGGAGACCATAGCTCTGACATCAGATGTCTAACATGGGTCGATGCCTAAATCAATAGCCCGAATGAACTGTTATTTCACGGCCACACCGGACGGCTCTCCGCGCGGACGGCACCCACCGAACTCTTAGGTCCGCGCCATTGACAAAAATAAACATCCCACGTTAACTCCCGTGGCATAGAGGAGGCCCTATGCCTGTCACCGGCGGTATCCGGACGATCCTGCGCGCCGCAAGCGCGGCCCTTCTTGTGGCCGCGTCCCTGACATGCGTGTCTACCAGCTTCGCCGCAGCCGAAGCCGCGGCCGATCCCGAACTCGCGCTCTGGTACGACGAACCGGCTGCCAACTGGGAGAGCAACGCGCTGCCGCTGGGCAATGGCGCGCTCGGCGCCATGGTCTTCGGCGGCATCCAGACCGAACGCCTCCAGCTCAACGAGAAGACCCTGTGGACGGGCGGGCCTGGCACGACCGGATACAACCACGGCAACTGGACGTCACCACGGCCCGGCGCCCTGGCCGGGGTGCAAGCGCAGATCGACCGGGACACCCGGATGGCACCCGGCGCGGTCGCCACCGCGCTCGGCCAGCCGGCGACCGGATTCGGCTCGTACCAGAACCTGGCCGACATGTACCTCGACATGTCCGGCACACCCACCACTGTGAGCGGCTACCGGCGCGAACTGGACCTCGCTGAGGCCACCGCCCGCGTTGCGTACGCCCACGACGGGGTGACCTACCAGCGTGAGTACGTCGCCAGCTACCCCCGCAACGTGATCGTCGCCCGGCTGTCGGCCAGCCAGGCCGGGAAGATCTCCTTCGTCCTTCGCACCGTCTCGGCCCAGCCCGGCAGCACCATCACGGTGGCGAACGGCCGGATCACGGTCCGGGGCACACTGCCCGGCAACGGGCTGATCCACGAGACCCAGTACCGGGTGGTGACCACCGGCGGCAGCCGGACCGACGGCACCGACCGGATCACGGTCGCCGGCGCCGACTCGGCTCTCGTCGTGCTGTCCGCCGCGACGTCGTACGCCGACGCCTACCCCACCTATCGCGGCGTCGACCCCCACACCAGGGTGACCCAGGCGGTCGACGGCGCGGCGAGCTCGACGTGGGCGGCGCTACGGGCGGCCCACCTGGTCGACTACCAGAGGCTCTTCGACCGCGTCCGGCTCGACGTGGGCGGGCAGATGCCGAACATCCCCACCGACGACCTGCGGTCGGCGTACACGGGTGCCGCCGGACGGGCCCAGGACCGCGCGTTGGAGTCGCTGTACTTCTCCTTCGGCCGGTATCTGCTCATGGCGTCGTCGCGCGGTGGCTCCCTGCCGGCCAACCTCCAGGGCGTCTGGAACAACTCCAACAGCCCGCCCTGGCAGGCCGACTACCACACCAACATCAACGTCCAGATGAACTACTGGCCGGCGGAGACCACCAATCTGGCCGAGACGGCCACGCCGCTGTTCGACTTCATCGACGCGCTGCGGGCGCCCGGCCGGGTGACCGCGCAGAACATCTACGGTACGACCGGCTGGGTCACCCACCTCAGCACCAACCCGTACGGCTTCACCGGCGTGCAGGACTGGGCCACCGCCTTCTGGTTCCCGGAGGCAGCGGCCTGGCTGTGCCAGCACCTCTACGAGCACTACCGCTTCACCCGTGACACCGCGTTCCTGCGGGATCAGGCGTACCCGGCGATGAAGGAGGCCGCCGAGTTCTGGAGGGCCAACCTGCGCGTCGATCCGCGCGACGGCAAGCTGGTCGTGACGCCCAGCTACTCGCCGGAGCAGGGCGACTTCTCGGCCGGCGCGGCGATGAGCGAGCAAATCGTGTGGGACCTGCTCACCAACACCATCGAGGCGAGCACCACGCTCGGCGTCGACGCCACCCTGCGCGCCCAGTGGCGGACCACGCTGAGCAAGCTCGACCCCGGCCTGCGGGTCGGGTCCTGGGGCCAGCTGCAGGAGTGGAAGGCGGACTGGGACAGCCCCACGAACGACAACCGGCACGTCTCGCACCTGTATGCCCTGCACCCGGGTCGGCAGATCTCGCCGCTGACCACCCCGGCCCTGGCCAACGCCGCCAAGGTATCCCTCACGGCGCGCGGCGACGGCGGCACCGGTTGGAGCAAGGCCTGGAAGATCAACTTCTGGGCTCGGCTGCTCGACGGCGACCACGCACACAAGATGCTCAGCGAACAACTCAAGAGCAGTACGCTCGCCAACCTGTTCGACACCCACCCGCCGTTCCAGATCGACGGCAACTTCGGTGCCACCGCCGGAGTCGCCGAGATGCTGTTGCAGAGCCAGAACGGTGTCGTCGACGTCCTTCCGGCGGTGCCGACGGCCTGGCCCACCGGCTCGGTCAGCGGCCTGAAGGCACGCGGCAACGTGACTGTGGACGCCGAGTGGCGCAACCGCCTGGCCAGCCGGATCACGCTCACCGCCGGCAGCAGCGGCACCCTCACCGTCCGGAACCCGATGCTGGCCACCACGTCGCTGGTGGACCTCACCACCAACCAGACCCTGCCGGTGACCCGCACGGGTGACCAGGTGACGTTCACGGCCGAGGCCGGGCACCGCTACCAGGCCGTCTCCACTGCCGCGACCGGCACGATCGCCGGTGTGGCGAGTGGCCGTTGCGTCGACGTACCGGGTGCGGCCACCGCCGACGGCACCGCCCTGATCCTCTGGGACTGCACCGGCGCGGCCAACCAGATCTGGACCCGCCAGGCCGACACCACCATCCGCAACCGCGGCAAGTGCCTCACCGCTGCCAGCACCACCAACGGCGCCGCCGCCACCATCACCACCTGCGGCACCGCCACCAACCAACGCTGGACCTACGACACCACCGCCAAGACACTGCGCAACCAGGCCACCGGCACCTGCCTCGACGCCAACGGCGGTGGCACCACCAACAACACCGCCGTCATCCTCTGGCCCTGCACCACCGCCACCAACCAACAGTGGCTGATGTAGCACCGATCGGGCCGCCGGCCCGCGCACACCACCCACCGCACCGCCCCTCCCTGCCCGTTCTCGGAGAGGACGTCCGATGACCCGTACCCTGCGCCGCCACCGTCCGCGTGTGAGCGGGGTCGCCCTGACCGCCCTGGCCCTGCTCGCCACCTGTCTGGTCCAGCTCACCCCACCGGCGGCACCGGCCGTCGCGGCTCCGGGGGACGGCGCCATCACGGGGGTGGCCAGTGGGCGCTGTGTCGACGTGCCCGGCGCGGCCACCACCGACGGCACCGCCCTGATCCTCTGGGACTGCACCGGCGCGGCCAACCAGATCTGGACCCGCCAGGCCGACACCACCATCCGCAACCGCGGCAAGTGCCTCACCGCTGCCAGCACCACCAACGGCGCCGCCGCCACCATCACCACCTGCGGCACCGCCACCAACCAACGCTGGACCTACGACACCACCGCCAAGACACTGCGCAACCAGGCCACCGGCACCTGCCTCGACGCCAACGGCGGTGGCACCACCAACAACACCGCCGTCATCCTCTGGCCCTGCACCACCGCCACCAACCAACAGTGGCGCATCGCCGCCGCCGACTACCAACCGCTGCTCGACGTCGGCTTCAGCGGCACCTTCACCTCCACCACCGGCTACACGCCGTCGACCGGTGAACTGGTCGACGGGCAGCTCACCCGGCTGGCCGGCAGCGAGACGATCAGCGGTCCGGCCGTCACGCTCGCCGGAGGGGTCACCGGCATCGGGTTCACCCCACGAATCCCGGTGACCAGTACGAAGTACGTCAACAAGAGCCTGCTGGCCGAGGCTGTGGTACGCCGTCAGAGCGGCGCCACGATCACCTTCGACACGGTGCTCAGCCTCGCCGGTGGGGGCTACTACCGCTATGCCAGCGGCTCGCAGACCACCACGGAGTTCGGCATGTACGGGCCGGACGCCCCGTACTACGACACCCGGCAGAGCGGGCCGAACCTGTCCGACACGCAGGACATCCACGTGGCGTTGGCCTACGGGTACGTGAACGACTCGGCGGCCCGGCTGGTCGCGTACGTCAACGGCTGCCAGGTGGGCACCACCGTCACCGCTCCGGTCGCCGCGGCCAACGCGTCGCAGGGCCTGCTGACCTTCGGCAACGACGCCGGAACCCGCAACCGTGGCTGGCACGGCACCGTCGACGCCATCGCCCTCGCGACGATGACCGGCGCCGCCGGTCCGGTCGACTTCCAGCTCGACGCGCCGGTCTGCGGGGGCACGCCACCGCCGCCCGGCTGCGCCGGCAACCCCGGCAGCAGCGGCCCGGTCAGCCCGGCCACCGTCATCACCGTCGACCGGTGCGACACCCTCGACCGGATCCGGCAGAAGGCAGCCCACGTCACCCCGTCGGCCGCCCAGCTGGCGTGGCAGCAGCGGGAGCTGACGGCTTTCCTGCACTTTGGCATGAACACCTTCACCGACGTCGAGTGGGGCAGCGGGAACGAGGACCCGGCCCAGTTCAACCCGACGACGGTCAACCCCGCTCAGTGGATCGACGTGCTCAAGCGCAACGGGTTCAAGCAGGTCATCCTCACCGTCAAGCACCACGACGGGTTCCTGCTCTACCCGTCGCGCTACAGCACCCACTCGGTGCGCAGCAGCCCCTGGTGGGGTCGGACCAACCAGAGCGACATCCTGCGCTCCACAGTCGACGCCGTCCGCGCGGCCGGTCTCGCCGTCGGTTTCTACCTCTCCCCCGCCGACGGCGCGGAGATCCCTGGCCGACGCGGCGGTGACCGGTTCGGCAACGGCAGCGCCAAGCGGGCGGTGACCATCCCGACGCTCGTCGCCGGCGACACCCGCACCCCGACCCAGACGTACGCGTACCAGGCCGACGACTACAACGCCTACTTCCTCAACCAGCTCTACGAGCTGCTCACGGAGTACGGGCCGATGGCCGAGGTGTGGTTCGACGGTGCCAACCCGTACACCGCTTACCCGCAGCCGTACCAGGTCGCCGACTGGTACCGGCTGATCCGGACCCTGCAACCGACCGCCACGATCGCGATCAACGGCCCGGACGTGCGCTGGGTCGGCTCCGAGTCCGGGGCGTTCCGCGCGGACGAGTGGAGCGCACTGCCGTTCCGGGGCACCGATCCCGGTGCGCTGAACCGCGACGACGACATGCTCGCCGTTGCCTCGTCGGGCGACCTGGGTTCCAGTGCGCTGATCGGCCGCAACCTGGGCACGATCACCTACCTGTCGTGGTACCCGGCCGAGGCGGACGTGTCCATCCGACCCGGCTGGTTCTGGCACTCCGGCCAGAACGGCTCGGTCAAGCAGCCGGCCGCGCTGATGCAGCTCTACGAGAACGCGGTGGGCCGCAACGCCAACCTGCTGCTCAACGTCCCACCAAACCGGGCCGGCGTGATCGACACGCCGGACGTCACAGCCCTCGACGGGTTCGGCACCGCGCAACGCTCACGGTACGGCCGGGAGCTGTTCGCCAGGGCGGGTGCGACCGGCACGCACGCCTCCCTCACCGACGCGGCACTGGGCACGTACTGGTCGCCCTCGGGTGGTGCCGTCACCGGCGCGGTCGAGCTGACCGCCTGCCGGGCCCGCACGTTCGACCGGATCCTGCTGCAGGAGTCGGTCGGCAACGGCCAGCGCATCGAGGCGTTCGCCGTGGACGCCTGGATCAACGGCGGCTGGCAGCAGGTCGCCGCCGCCGGCACTGTCGGCTACAAGCGGATCGTTCCGCTGTCCACCGCCGTGACGAGTGACCGGCTGCGGCTGCGGGTCACCGCCGCACGCGGCGTACCGCAGGTCGCGACGCTCACCGCGTACGCGACCGACAGCACCGCCAACCCGGCGTCCTGCTGATTTCCCAACCCCTTCCCGAGAGGAACGGTTCATGCGTCTTCGGCGTATCAGCGTCACCGGAGCGGTGGGAGCACTTGCCGCAGCACTGTTGACCGTGCCCGCCACGCCGGCCTCGGCCGTACCGGGTGACCTACAGGTGATCCCGGCGCTGCGGCAGTGGACGGCGGGCACCGGCAGTTACACCTTCGGTGCCGCGACCCGCATCGTTGTCGACCCCGCGTACACCACCCAGCTCAACGACGACGCGGCCACCTTCGCGGCCGACCTGCGGGACCTGACCGGACGCACAGTGCCGGTCGCCACCGGGAGCGCCGCCGCCGGCGACATCCGGCTGACACTGGGCGGCAGCCAGCCCGCCGAGGGCTACACGATGACCGTCGGATCGAGCATCTCCATCCAGGGCTCGACCGACGCCGGCGCCTTCTACGGCACCCGGACGGTGCTGCAACTGCTCAAGCAGTCCACGAGCGTGCCCGCCGGCACCACCGCCGACGCTCCCACCAAGTCCGAACGCGGCCTGATGGTGGACGTGGGCCGCAAGTACTTCACAGTCGACTGGCTCCGCAGGCACGTCAAGGAACTCGCCTACCTGAAGATGAACCGGTTGCACCTGCACCTGTCCGACACGTTCGGCTTCCGGCTGGAGAGCACCACCCACCCGGAGGTGATGTCGCAGCAGTACTACACCAAGCAGGAGATCCGCGACCTGATCGCCCTCGCCGCCAGGTACCACATCGAGGTCATCCCCGAGATCGACATGCCGGGCCACATGAACGTCATCCTGGCCAACCATCCGGACCTTCAACTCACCGACACCAGCGGCAACCGCAACCCCTACTACCTCGACCTGTCCAAGCCGGGCGCGTACACCCTCACCCGGGACCTCATCACCGAGTTCCTGCCGCTTTTCCCCGGCCGGTACTGGCACATCGGCGCGGACGAGTACGTCGGCAACTACGCCGCCTACCCGCAACTGCTGACGTACGCCCGCGCCACGTACGGGCCGAACGCCATCGCGAAGGACGCCTACTACGGCTTCATCAACTGGGCCAACGACATCGTGCGCGCCGGTGGCAAGACGACGCGCATGTGGAACGACGGGATTGGCACCGACGGCACCATCCGGCCGGCATCGAACATCCACGTCGAGGTCTGGTACAACTACGGCATCACCCCGCAGGCCCTGGTGGACCGGGGGCACACCATCTCCAACCAGGCGTGGGATCCCACCTACTACGTCCCCGCCATCAGCAAGCCGAGCGTGACGTGGGCCTACGAGACCTGGACGCCGGAACGGTTCCAAGGCAACAACACGGTGAACGATCCGTCGCGCAACCTGGGCACCGTGGTGCACGTCTGGTGCGACTACCCGGACGCGGAGACCGAGGACCAGATCGCCGCCGGCATCCGGACGATCCTGCGCGTCGTCGCCCAACAGACCTGGGGATCGCCAAAACCGGCGGCCACGTACACCGCCTTCAGCACCATCATCGACCGCATCGGACGGGCTCCCGGCGGCCCGGCCGTGGCGACAGGCAACCTGGCGCTCAACCGTCCGGCGACCGCGTCGTCCACCGAGACGGCGGCCTTCCCGGCGTCGGCGGCCGTGGACGGTGACCTGAGCACCCGCTGGTCGTCGGCCTACACCGACCCGAGCTGGATCCAGGTCGACCTCGGCAGCAGCCAGGAGTTGTCCCGGGTGGCACTGCGCTGGGAGGCCGCCTACGCGCGGGCGTACCAGATCCAGACCTCCACCAACGGCACCACCTGGACCACGGCGGTGACCGTCACCGCCGGTGACGGGGGCACGGACGAGCACATCCTCAACACCACCGCCAGGTACGTGCGCGTGCAGGGCACCCAGCGGGCCACCACCTACGGCTACTCGCTGCAGGAGTTCGAGGTGTACGGGCCGAGGCGGGGTGCCATCACCGGTATTTCCAGCGGGCGTTGCATCGACATTCCCGGCAGCAACACCACCGACGGCACGGCAGTGAACCTCTGGGACTGCAACAGCGGCGGCAACCAGACGTGGACCCACCGCAACGACGGCACCCTCACCGCCCTGGGTAAGTGCCTGGAGCCGGCGAACGGAAGCCTCACCGACGGCACCGCGATCGTGATCCGCACCTGTTCCACAGCCGCGTACCAGCGCTGGACCTACGACGCCGCCACCAGCAGCTACCGCACCGGTGGCAAGTGCCTCGACGCCAACGGCGGCGGGACCGCCAACGGCACCCGCGTCATCCTCTGGCCCTGCACCAACGGCGCCAACCAACGCTGGAGCACCCCCACCGCCTGAACCACCGATGGAGGCACGATGCAGCACGCCATGCCCCTGCCATCTTCGTCGACAGCACGGCCACGGCGGCTCGTCGTGCCCACCATCGTTCTGGGTCTGATCGCCGGTGCCGTCGCGACGGTCGGGGGCCATCCGGCCCCGGCCGGCGCGGCGGTCCCGGCGGACCCGACCTACACCGACGCCGCCGGACTGGTCTTCCCCGGTGTCCAGCCGGGCGCGGCGACGGCGTCGCTCTCCGGCGGCAGCTTCACCCTGGCCAACGCGGCGCTGTCGACCGCGTGGAGCGTGCAGGGCAGCACGGTGTCGCTGACCCGGTTCGACAACCGGGCGGCGAACGCCACAGTGCCGATGAGCCTGCGTGGGCTCTTCACCCTCACCCTGGCCGACGGCAGCACCATCACGACGGCGAACACGAGCGTCTCCGCCGGTCCGGTGGTCAGCGACCTGGCGGCGAACGCCGGGTCGGCACGGCTCGCGGAACGCTTCGCCGGCAAGGCGGTGACCACCACCTTCCGGTACGGCGGTGGCGCGCGGACCCTCGACGTGCAGTGGCAGGTGCGGCTGCGCGGCGGCGCCAACTCCGTGCAGCACAGCTTCACGGTGCGCTCGGTGGCCGGAACGTTCGACGTGACCTCGCTGCGCCTGGTGGAACTCAACCTGGCAAACGCACGGGTGCTCGGCAACGACGACGGCAGCCCGGTGGCGCACGGCACGACCGGCAGCGAGACGGTGTTCGTCGGCATCGAGAACCCGATGGCGAAGGCCACCGTGACCGGGTCGGCGGTCGACATTGCGGTGCCGCGCGCCGGGGACCTCACCGCCGGCTCGTCGTGGGTGTACACGGCATCCACCGGTGTCGCCCCGGTCGGGCAGCTACGCCGCTCGTTCCAGTACTACCTGCAACGCGAGCGGGCCCACGACCGCCGGACGTTCCTGCACTACCAGAGCTGGCTGGACCTCAAGCCACCGGGCGAGGTCATCAACAGCGCCGAGCTGACCCGGGCCATCAACCTGTTCGGCACCCAGCTGCGCAACCGCGGCGCCACCATCGACAGCTTCTGGGTCGACGACGGCTGGGACTATCTGCGTTCACCACGGGTCGACGAGGCGAACCTGAACGTGTGGTCGTTCGACCCGACACAGTTCCCCACCGGTTTCGCACCACAGAAGGCCGCAGCCGCGCAGTACGGCGCCTCGATGTCGGTGTGGATGTCGCCGTTCGGCGGTTACGGCACCAGCGCTGCCACCCGCCAGGCGATCAACGCGAGCAAACCGGCCGACCAGCGGCTGGAGACCCACAGTGGCGGCCAGTTCAAGCTCGGCGGCGCCCGCTACTACGACCGGTTCCGGTCGGTCGCCTTCGACATGATGGACAACCAGGGGGTACGCGGCTTCAAGCTCGACGGCATCGGCGGTGGGCTCTACCAGTCCGGCCCGAACGCGAGTTACATCGCCGACTACGAGGCCCTGCTCGGGCTGACGGGGGATCTGCGCGCGCACCAGAAGGACGTGTTCGTCAACGCGACGGTCGGCACCTGGGGGTCACCCTACTGGTTGTGGTTCACCGACTCGATCTGGCGTGACGGGCACGACGCGGGCCTGGTCGGCGCGGGCAGCGCACAGCAGCGCTACGTCAACTACCGCGACTCGGAGACGTTCCGCAACAACACCGTGCAGAACCCGCTGTTCCCGATCCCGAGCCTGATGAACCACGGGATCATCTTCTCCGACCGGACACCGCAGTTCACCGCCGACTACGACCTGACCAAGCCCAGCGTGCAGGCCGAGGTCTCGCAGGACATCCGCGCCTACTTCGCGCTCGGCCTGAGCCTTCAGGAGCTGTACGTCCGCAACACGCTCGTTGACGCGAACCGGCCGGGCGCTGCCTGGTTCTGGGACACCGTGGCGGCCAACGCCAGGTGGGCTCGCGCCAACCAGGGACTGCTCAGCGACGTGCACTGGGTCGGCGGTGACCCGGCGGCGGGCGCCGTCTACGGCACGGCCGCCTGGAACTCCTCGGCCGGGGCGTCGAAGGGGATGCTGATGCTACGCAACCCGTCGGCATCCGCGCAGAGCTTCACGGTCAACCCGCAGACGGTCTTCGAGCTGCCCGGCGGGACCCACCAGCGGTACAAGTTCGCCGAGCGCGACGGGCACCGATCCGGCTTCGTGTCCGGTCCCGCAGCACCGGTGAGCATCACGCTGGCGCCGTTCGAGGTCGCCGTCTTCCAGGCCACGCCGACCGACGAGGCGATCGGCGGCGGAGACAGCCCCCAGCTGTCGCGCGCCCGCTGGACCGCGACGGCGGACAGCGTCGAGACGGTCGGCGAGAACGGCGCCGCCGCCAATGCCATCGACGGCAACCCCGCCACCATCTGGCACACCCGCTACGTCGGCGGTGTCGCCGCCATGCCGCACCAGATCACCATCGACCTCGGCGGCACCTTCCGCGTCGACAAACTCGATTACCTGCCCCGCCAGGACGGTGGCACCAACGGCACCATCGCCGACTACCAGATCCAGACCAGCACCGACGGCACAACCTGGACCCAGGTCACCGCCGGCACCTTCGGCTCCGGCAGCACCCTGAAGACAGCGGTCTTCGCGCCCACGACGGCCCGGCACGTACGCCTGCGCACCACCCGCGCCGCGAACGGGGCCGGCTACGCCTCCGCCGCCGAGATCAACCTGTACGGCTCGACGGTCTGACCGCCCTCACCGTCCCGGGGCGCCCCTATCGCCGCCCCGGGACGGCAGCACTCGTCGCCCTCAGCGGGCGAGGACGTGGGCGAGAATCGCCACACCCCCGACCGCCACCAACGTCCCGGTAGCAGCCAGCAGTGCGGCACCGCCCGACTGACCCAGGTGGGTGGGCAGTCGGACGGTCCGGTACCGACGCCGAGCGAGGACGGCCACCGCCACGGCGAGCGGGGAGCAGGCCAGCACGAGCCCCGCCGCGAACGGATGACGCGGCACCAACTCCCGTCCGACGGCCACCAGCACGGTGGCCGTCGCCAACGCCGTACGAAGCCACGCCAGCAGGGTGCGTTCGGCCTGCGCTCCGCAGTCGGCGAGCACGGGTGGTTGCGTCACCTCAGCGCCACGACATCAGATCAGCACCACGACGACGATGGTCATGCAGGCCACGACCACCCCCACCGCCGACACGACCGCGACGGGGGTGGACGGCAACGGCAGCTGGAGCCGCAGCGCCCGTTCGTTGCGGCTCCAGCGGGGGAACGCCTCGACGGCCACCCCGACGGCGAGTACCGCCAGCACGGCTGCCGCCCACTGCGAGCCTTCCGTGCCGAATGCCTTGACCGCCGCGGCGGCCACCATGAGACCCAGCGCGGTCCGCAGCCACGCGAGGAACGTTCGCTCGTTGGCGAGGGTGAACCGCGGGTCCGGCTCCGTGCCCACCCCGTAGACCCGGCGTGGCCAGCGGCGGTCGGCTGGTCCGGTCGGCTCACTCGAGGTGACTGACTCGTCCGTCACCCGGTGACCGGCGTCGGGGGCTGCCACGGGGCGTCACCACACTCCTGCTGGACCCGGGCGAGCTCGTCGGTGAGCGTCGTCCGGATCCGCGCGTACGCCGGGTCGTCGTAGACGCTGCGCATCTCCCACGGGTCGGCGCGTAGGTCGAACAGCTCCCACTCCGGCTCCTGCGCCGTGGCGGAGGTGCCGGGCAGACCCAGCCCGTCGGCGTAGTAGTAGACCAGTTTGTGGTCGTGTGTGCGTACGCCGTAGTGCGCCCACACGTGGTGCTCGTCGTCGTCGTGCTCCCAGTAGCGGTAGTACACCGACTGCCGCCAGTCGTCGACGTCCTCGCCGCGCAGGAGTGGTCGCAGTGAGCGTCCCTGCATGCGAGGGTCGGCCGGCACGTCGGCGTAGTCGAGGAACGTCTGGGCGAAGTCGACGTTCATGGCGAGCTCGTTGGTGGTGGAGCCGGCCGGAATCTCCGCCGGGTAGCGGATCAGGAACGGCATCCGCAGCGACTCCTCGTACATGAACCGCTTGTCGTACCAGCCGTGGTCACCGAGGAAGAAGCCCTGGTCCGACGTGTAGACGACGATGGTGTCGTCGGTCAGCCCGTGCTCGTCGAGGTAGTCGAGCAGGCGGCCCACGTTGTCGTCGACGCTGGCGACGCAGCGCAGATAGTCCTTGATGTAGCGCTGGTAGGTCCAGAGCGCGGCCTCGTCGGGATCCAGGTGCGGTGGCAGCATCTCCTTGATGTCGTTGGCGGTGAGGTCCCGGTCCACGCGCATCCGGGCGGCCCGGGCGGCAGCGGCGTGGCCGGAGTGGTCGTCGTCGAACGAGCCCGGTACGGCCACGTCGTCGACGTACATGTCGCGATGTTTGTCGTCGGGCTCCCAGTTGCGGTGCGGCGCCTTGTGGTGCACGAGCAGGCAGAAAGGGCGCTGCTGGTCGCGCTGGTCGAGCCATTCGACGGCCAGGTCGGTGATGATGTTCGTGCAGTAGCCGGGGCGGACCTGCTCGGTGCCGTCCATGCCGATGAACACGGGATCGCGGTACCGGCCCTGGCCGGGCACGACCTCCCAGTAGTCGAACCCCCGGGGGTCGTGCTCCGGGCCGTGCCCGAGGTGCCACTTACCGACCAGGGCCGTCTGGTAACCGGCGCGGCGCAGCAGCTCCGGGAAGACGAGCTGCCGGTTGTCGAACTCGGTCGACAACGTCTGAACGCCGTTGACGTGGTTGTAGGTGCCGGTGAGGATGGTGGCCCGGCTGGGCGCGCAGAGCGAGTTGGTGCAGAAGCAGTTTTCCAGGAGTGCACCGCCGGCCGCGATACGGTCGATGTGTGGCGTCTCGTTGATCTTGCTTCCGTAGGCGCCCACCGCGTGCGCGGCGTGGTCGTCGGCCATGATGAAGACGATGTTGGGCCGCACGTGCTGATCCTTTCTCACGCGACTCGACTCAGGACGCGTACGCGGCGGCGTCGTAGTAGGTGCTCGGGTCGACCGCGTTCGGCAGCTTCCCGAGGTCCTTGAAGAGCCCGTTGAGACCGGTGAGCCAACCCGCGACGGTGCCGTCGGTGGACTTGGCGGCGAGCTCGGCGGACGGCAGGAACCGGGCGTTGGCGGCTTCGGCGCGCAACTGGTCGACCGGGGCCGACTTGAGGAACTTCGCGGTGACCTCGACCGCGCGATCCACGTTGGCCGCCCGCTCGTCGTTGGCGGCGCGCAGCACCGCGAGCACCTTCTTCACCAGGTCCGGCTTGCCGGTCACCACGTCGTTGCGGCCCACATAGGCGGACGGGAAGCTGATGGCCGGGTAGAAGTCTTCGTTCTTGGCCAGCTCGGTCAGCTTCGGCACCCGCTTGCTGATGGTGCCGATGAGCGGGTACCAGATGCCGGCCGCGTCGATCTGACCCGACCCGAACGCGGTGACGACCGTGCTCGGGTCCATCGCGACCTTTTCGACGTCGTCGATGGAAAGGCCGGCGCGCTGCAGGGCCAGCCGCACGATCATGTCGCCGGAGGTGCCTTCCGGCACGCCGACCTTCTTACCCTTGAGCGCGGCCAGGGAGGTGATGCCCGGCTGGGCGATGACCCGGTCGGCGAAACCGAGCGAGTTGATGGCGATGACCCGGGCCTTGCCGGAGGCCGGCAACCACATCGCGCCAGGGCCCAGGTAGCCGAAGTCGAGATCGCCGGCGCCGAGTGCCTGCACCTGCAGGGGGCCGTTGGTGAAGACCTTCAGGTCCGGCTTGAGACCGTGTTCGGCCCACAGCTTCCTGTCGTCGGCGATCGCCATGAGGCTCGCGCCGGTGAAGTCGGCGATGTAGCCCAGCTTCACCGGCTCGGTGCCGGAGCGGCCGGATCCGGACTGGTCGTCGTCGCAGGCGCTGAGGGCTGCGGCGGCGCCCAGGCCGGCGAGGCCGGTCAGCAGGGAGCGACGGGAGAGAGGGCTCATTGTGATGCACCTTCCTGAGGGGTCTGGTGGTAGACGGCGCGCCAGACCCGATTGCGGATCCGGGAGAACTCCGGTGACAGGCGAACCGCTTCGGTGCGGGGGTACGGCAGGTCGACGTCGATGACCTCGTGCACCCGGCCGGGCCGGGCAGCCATGACGACGACCCGGTTGGCGAGGTAGACGGCCTCGTCGACGTCGTGGGTGATGAACATGACGGTGCGTCGCTCGGAGCCCCAGGTGGCCAAAAGCTGATCCTGCATCTGCACCCGGGTGAGGGCGTCCAGGGCGCCGAAGGGTTCGTCCATGAGCAGGACACCGGGGTCGACGGCGTACGCGCGGGCGATGGCGCACCGCTGCCGCATGCCCCCGGACAGCATCCGGGGCAGCGCGTCCGCGAAGTCGGTGAGGCCCACCAGGTCGATGAAGTGCTGCGCCCGTCGCCGCCGCTCGGCCCGCCCGACCTTGGCGATCCGGAGACCGAACTCGACGTTCTCGCGCACGGTCAGCCAGGGGAACAGCGCGTACTGCTGGAAGATGACGCCCCGTTCCGGGCCGGGCCCCCGCACCGGACGCGCGTCGACGAGCACCTCACCGCCGGTGGGTTCGACCAGGCCGGCGGCGATGTTCATCAGTGTCGACTTGCCGCAGCCGGACGGCCCGACCACTGTGACGAACTCCCGGTCGGCGATGTTTAGGTCGACGTCGCGCAACGCGTGGAACGGCTTGCCCCCCACCTCGAACGTCCGGCTGGTGGAGCGGAAGGAGATTTTCTCGGTCATCGGCGTTCCTGCCATCCGGTGAGGCGCTTCTCCGCGGCGAGCAGGAGCCGATCCATGACCAGGCCGAGCACGCCGATGGTGATCAGGCCAACGAAGATGCTCGGCAGGTCGTAGTAGATCTGCGCCTGCTGCATCCGGTAGCCGAGGCCCTCCTGCGCGGCGATCAACTCGGCGGCGACCACTGTCGCCCAGGCCGCGCCGAGGCCGACGCGCATGCCGACCAGGATGAACGGGGTGGACGCGGGGACGATCACCCGGCGGAACACCACGGCGTCGTTGGCGCCGAGCACCCGGGCAGCGTTGATCATGGTTTTGTCGACGTTCACCACGCCCTGGAACGTCGACACGACGCAGGACAGGAACGCGGCGAGGAAGATGACGAAGATCTTCGGGGTCTCCCCGATGCCCATGAGCAGGATGGCCAGCGGGATGACGGCCAGGGGCGGGATCGTGCGGAAGAACTGCACGTAGGGCTCGATCAGCCCCCGCGCCGTCCCGTACCAGCCCATGAGGAAGCCGACCGGGATCGCGAGGGCACTGCCGAGCGCGAAGCCGATGAGCACCCGACGCAGGCTGGCGAGGCCGTCGTCGAGCAGGGTGCCGTCCCTGGCCAGCTCACCGGCGCGGACGGCGACCTCCTGCGGGCCGGGGAGGCCCGAGACCCCGATCTGTGCCAGCACGGTCCAGATGCCGATGCCCAGCACCACGGCGATCCCGTTCCAGACCAGCAGCGGCACGGCGCGGCGCGGCTGCGACGCCGCGGTGGGGGTTTCCGGCCCTCGGGGTGGGGACTGTCGTACGTCTATCGCCACGGTGGTGCTCCGTAGCCCAGCTCGGACATGGGGCCCCTCTCCGGTCGGCGGCACTGTAGGTAAGCGAATCTTTGGTGACCCGGCGAATCTTGTCAACCCTTCGGACTAAAAAGCCCGAGCTGGGGACGGTGCAATGTTTCATAAGATGTCAGACCTCTGACCCGCAGCCTAGGGCTGGCCGCGCCACGCGACAACGGCCGCCCGGCACGCCCGCTTATTGTCCGAGCCATTGACTAAATTGAACGGCTTGACCAGACTGCGGCTACCCGAGCCACCAGTCCCCCGGCGACCCGGGCGACGGACGAAGGAGTCCCATGTCGATTCCGCGCTCCCCCCACACCACTGGATCCCGACGCCGCCTCAGCGCGACGACGCTCGCCGTCGCGGTCGCCGCGTCGCTGCTCGCGCCGCTCACGTCCAGCACGCCCGCCACTGCCGCGCCGGTGAACCTGGCCCGCACCGGCACCGCCACCGCGTCGAGCGTCGAACTCGACCGCGCCGACTTCGTCGCCACACACGTCAACGACGGCGACAGCGGCACCCGGTGGTCGTCGAAGTACCAGGACGACAACTGGGTTCAGGTGCGGCTGGCGAGCGCCGCCCCGGTCGACCATGTGACGCTGACCTGGCCCAACGCGTGCGCCCGCGACTTCAGCCTGCTCACCTCGACCGACGGTGTCGCGTGGACCACGGTGACCCGCCTCCAGCGCGACACCTGCCCCCGCACCGACGTCGTAGCTGTCAACTCCGCCCAACCGGTGTCCTACGTACGGATGCAGGGCCACCAGCGGTGGGCGGGTTACGGCTACTCGATCTCCGAGTTCGAGATCTGGGACAGCACCGCGCCGGCACCGGCGCCCTCGCTGGGCCTGCTGCCCAAGCCGGTGTCGCTCACCGAGAACGGCGGCACGCCGTACACCCTGAGCCCCAACACCCCGATCGTCGCGGTCGGATCACCTGCCACCGCGCCCGCCACCTACCTCGCCGGCCTGCTCCGCCCCGCCACCGGGTACGCCCTGCCGGTGGTCACCCAGAGCACCGCGCCCGCACCCATCGTGGTCGAGGTGGGGGCCGGCAAGGGCCCGGTAGGGCACGCCGCCGAGGGGTACCGGCTCGTTGTCACCACCGGCACAGTCCGGATCAGCGCCGACACGGCCAGCGGCGCGCTCAACGGAGTGCAGACGCTGCGCCAACTTTTGCCCCAGTGGGTGGAGTCCGACTCCGTCGTGAGCACCGCGTGGACGGTGCCGGCGGTGACCATCACCGACTACCCCCGCTTCGCCCACCGCGCGATGATGCTCGACGTCGCCCGCAGCTTCTACCCGATGAACGAGATCAAGGCGTACATCGACAGCGCCGCGCAATACAAGATCAATCGCCTGCACCTGCACCTGACCGACGACCAGGGCTGGCGGATCGCCATCGACAACCCGGCGAGCAACCCGGCGGGCATCGACTACTGCCGGCTCACCTCAGTCAGCGGACGCACCGCCATGACCTACAACGACAGCGGCCAACTGATGGGCACCGAGCTCGGCGTCACCGGCTTCTACACCCGGGCCGACTACGCCGAGATCGTGCGCTACGCCGGTCTGAACGGCATGACTGTCATCCCGGAGATCGACATGCCGGGGCACACCAACGCGGCGCTGCACGCCATCCCCCAGCTGAACACGGCCGGCGCCCAGCCCAAGCCGGCGTCCGGCCAGCAGACCGCGCCGGCCAACGGCACCGGCAACGTCGGCTACTCGACGTTCGACTCGGCAAGCGCGACGACGTACGAGTTCGCCACGCAGGTGCTGACCCAGATCGCCGCCATGACGCCGGGGCCCTACCTGCACATCGGCGGCGACGAGGCGCACGTGACCAGCCACGCGAACTACACCACGATGGTCGACGCCTTCACCGCGACCGTCGCGTCGCTCGGCAAGACGGTTGTCGGCTGGAACGAGTACGCCGGCACGGCGCTACCCCGGAGCAACGCCGTGGTGCAGTACTGGAACGGCGACCGCACGGCGGTGGCCAACGCGGTGAACGGCCGCGGCGCGCGGGTCGTCCTCTCCCCCGCCGCCCACACGTACGTGCCGCAGAAGCAGGATCCCCGCCAACCGCTCGGCGGCACCTGGGCGTGCGGTGGACCGTGCGGGCTGGACCGGCACTACAACTGGGACCCGGGCACCTTCATCCCGAACATCGCCGAGACCAGCGTGCTCGGGGTCGAATCGGCGCTGTGGGGCGAGTTCATCCGCCGCGTCGGCCAGGCGCAGTACTACAGCTTCCCGCGCCTCGTCGCCACCGCCGAGGTGGGGTGGACGCCGCAGGCGCAGCGCGACTACGCCGACTTCACCACCCGCCTGTCCGTGGCCGGGGGGCGGTTGACAGTCGAGGGCGTCAACTTCTTCCCCACCGCCGACGTGGCGTGGCGCCAACAGGCGGTCGGCCGGTCCGCCGCGGCCGTCGTCGGCGCACCGGTCGGCGCCACCTGGACGGTCACCGCCCCCGGGTTCCGCGGCACTGACCTGGCCGCCACGGTCACCTGGAGCGACGGGCGGGTGGAGTCGTTGACGCCTACCGCGACGCGCGAGCCGAGCATCCCGGCGATGCAGATCAACAGCGCGTTCACCGTGGTGTCCCGGCGCACGTTCGGCACGGCGGGGACGTACACCGGGACGTTGTCGGTGCGCTCGGCCGGACTGGCCCCGGTCCACGCGGCGCTCAGCGTCACCGTTCGCGCCACCTGAGCGCCGGCCGGCGTCGCCACTGGGCGGCGCCGGCCACCGCGCCGTACGTTGCCGCGACGACACACGGGAGCAGGCGTCGGTCATGATGGTGCCGTGATCGAACGCCCGGATGCCATGCAACGCGTGCGGCTGGCGCACACGGAGGCCCTGCTGGCCCAGCTGCGCAGCGCCGGCCCGCTCAGTCGGGCCGACCTCATCCGGCTGACCGGGCTGTCGCGCACCACCCTGTTCGACATCATCGCCGATCTCATCGCCCGCGGTGTGGTCGTCGAGCGGGAACCCGCGCTGTCCGGCCACCGCGGCCGGGGGCGGCCGTCCACGACCGTCAGCCTCAACCCGTCCGCCGGCCGCATCGTCGGCATCGACCTCGGCCGGGCGACGATCACCGTCATCGTCGCCACCCTGGGGCACGACATCCTGGCCCGGGGCAGCCGCCCCGTCACGCTGGCGGCGGGGCCGGCCCGGCGGGCCAACGCCGCGATCAAGCTGATCGACGACCTCGTGCGGGAACACGACATCGACCTGCGCGCGCTGGAGGCGATAGGTCTCGGCCTGCCCGGCCTGGTGGCCGGCCGGGGTCGTCCGGCGGGCGGCGCCAGCCCTGCTCCGGCCGCCAAGCAGGTCCGCGCGCGGATCCAGGACCGGTACGGCGTCGCCGTCGTCACCGACAACAACTCGCGATTGGCGGCGCTCGCCGAGGGCACCTGGGGGGCGGCCCGCGACGTGCGGGACGCCATCTACGTGCGATGGAGTGACGGCGTCGGTGGCGGGCTCATCGTCGACAGCCGGCTCGCCCGCGGTGCGAACGGCGCGGCCGGCGAGATCGGCCACGTCAGCGTCGATCCCGACGGGGACCGGTGTCCGTGCGGTGGTCGCGGGTGCCTGGAACTGCTGATCCGTCCGTCGACGCTCATCGAGCGCTGCGCGGCCCGGGGCGTTACCGTCAGCGACCCGGCCGACCTGGTGGCGCGGGCCCGCGCAGGCGAGCCGACCGTCGAGGACGTGGTGCGGCACGCCGCGACGCTGCTCGGTCGCGTGCTGGCGGGCATGGTGGTGCAGGTGGACCCGGGCACGGTGGTCATCGGCGGCACCCTGGCCCACGCCGGCGAGGTGGTGCTCGGGCCGGTCCGGGCGGCGATCGCCGAGCTGGCGATGCCCCGACACATCCGCCACCCGGACGTAGTGCCGGCCCAGTTCGGCGACGAGGGCGGCGCCCTCGGCGCCGTCGCGGCCGCCCTGCGGCACAACCTGTCCGAACCCGCACCCGCTTTTCCGGCCTAGCGGCGGCGCCTACGCGGCCCCACGAAGAAGCGTGAGCAGCTGCTCGACACCGTCGGTCACCGCGTCCCGGCCGGCCGCTAGGTATCGGCGCGGGTCGCGGGAGTGGGGCACGGCGGCCCGGACCGCGTCGGTGAACGCCACGTTGAGGGCCGTACCGACGTTGATCTTCACCATGCCCCGGGCGACAGCGGCGCGGATCTGCTCCAGCGGCACCCCGGAGGAGCCGTGCAGGACCAGGGGCACCGGTACGGCGTCGCGGAGCGCGGCCACCAGGTCGAGATCCAGCGAGGCGGTCCGGTCGGCCATCGCGTGGGAGCTGCCCACCGCTACCGCCAGCGCGTCGACGCCGGTCTCGGCGACGTAGTGGGCGGCCTCGGCCGGGTCGGTGCGGACGCCGGCGGTGTGGGCGCTCGCCGGGGCGTCCGGTTTACCGCCGACGTAGCCGAGTTCGGCCTCCACCCACAGCCGGTGGTCGTGCGCCCACTCGGTCGCCTTGCGGGTGGTCGCCACGTTGGCGGCGTACGGCAGCGTGGACGCGTCGACCATCACCGAGCTGAATCCGGCGTCGGGCGCCTGCTCCAGCAGGGTGATGTCATCGACGTGGTCGAGGTGCAGCGACAGCGTGGCGCTGGACCGCCAGGCGACCTCGGCCGTCGCCGCCGCGATTGCCGACACGCCGCAGTGGTAGCGCGCGGCGTTCTGACTGATCTGCAGGATCGCGGGACGCCCGGCACGCTCCGCCGCGGCGGCGATCGCCTGGGCGTACTCGATCGTGATCACGTTGAACGCGAGCACGCCGGTACCGGCGGCCCGGGCCGCCGCTACCAGGTCGGCGGTGGGAACGAGGGCCATCGACGATCCTCAGGCAACCGGCGCGGTCAGGACGACGGCCCGGGTGAGCAGCCGGGGCTGGTCCGGGTGCAGGCCGCGACGCACGGCGAGTTCCACGGCGAGGCGCTGCGCGGTCGTGAGGTGCGCCATGGCGTCGATGTCCTCGTGCACCACGATCGCCCCGGTCGCGGCCAGGTCGTCGAGGAGGCCCGGCACCACCGGCCCGAAGATCCAGACCACCGACCGGTGGTCCACCACGCTGATCGGACCGTGCCGGAACTCCATCGCCGGGTACGACTCGGCCCACATCTGCGCCGCCTCGCGCACCTTGAGGGCCGCCTCGTGCGCCACCCCCACCGTCCAGCCGGTGCCGAGGAAGGTGAACTGGTCCCGACCGACCACTGTCGGGTCGAGCGGCGTGGCCAGCTGGGCCTGCGCCTGGTCGACGGCCGGGGTCAGGTCCTCGCCGAGACCGGCACGCCAGAGGGCGAGCGCGGTAGTGGCGAAGCGGGTCTGCACCACGGACCGCTCGTCGGCGAAGTCGAGGACGACGCAGTCGCTCACGAGCCGGGTCACCGGCCGGTCGGCGTCGGTGGTGAGCACCGTCGAGCGGCTGCCGGGCAGCAGCTGCTCGAGCAGTCGGATGACTTCGGTGGTGGTGCCGGAACGGGTGATGGCGACCACGCGGTCGTACCGTCGCCGGGTGGGGAACTCCGACGCGGCGAAGGCGTCGGTCTCGCCCTGGCCGGCCGACTCCCGCAGCGCCGCGAAACTCTGCGCCATGAAGTACGACGTGCCGCAGCCCACGACGGCGACCCGTTCGCCCGGCTGGGGCAGGGCCCGCGCCACGCCCGGTCGGTCGACCAGCTCCACGGCGCGACGCCATGTCTCGGGCTGGGAGGTTATCTCGGAGGCGACGTGCGACACGGTTCCTGCTCTCTGTCGGTGCGGTGCTCGTCCAGTTCGTCGACCGTGGTTCCGGGCAGCAGCCGGGAAGCCACGGCGTCGTCGTACTCGCCCGCCCACGGGCAGGCGACGGCAGCCGCCGAGACGGCCGCCCCTCGGGCGAGGATGTCCCGCCAGGGCGCACGAGTGAGGAGCCCGTACGCGAGCACCGCCGCGAGGGCGTCGCCGGC
>NZ_JBEZEH010000061.1:0-31375 GCF_040648775.1 Micromonospora sp. NPDC049089 | reverse complement strand
CGGGTCACCGCGGGGGTGCCCGCGTAGAAGTCGGCCTGGTACGTGCCGACGACCTGCGCGCCCTGCGGAATCACCAGCTCGAACAGCAGGCTCGTAGGCGCAGGGCGGTGGCCGCACAGTCGCGCCGTCGGAATCGGTTGGCGCCGTCTGCTCGGTGGCTCTCAGCAGATCTTGGACACTTTCCGTTAGGCGAGAACGGAAAGTGTCCAAGATCTGCGGGGATGCATCACCACGCTCACCCGCAGCGGTCAGAAGAGGACGGTGGCCAGGGTGCCGATCGGCTGGAAGCCACAGCGCTCGTAGACGCGGCGGGCCGGGAGGTTGAAGTCGTTCACGTACAGGCTGACGGTGGGGGCGACCCGCAGCAGCGCGTCGCGGACCACGGCTGCCATGGCGGCGGTGGCGATCCCCCGGCCTCGCCACTCCGGTGCCACCCAGACGCCCTGGATCTGCGCCGTCCGTTTCGTGACCACTGCCAACTCGGCCTTGAACACGACCTTGCCGTCCACGACGCGGGCGTACGCGCGACCGGTCCGGACCAGGTCGTTGACCCGTCGGCGGTAGCTGCGTCCGCCGTCCTCGGCCAGCGGGGAAACACCAACCTCTTCGGTGTACATGGCTACCGCCGCCGGGAAGAGCCGGTCGACCTCGCCGGAGCGAACCTGGCGTACCTCCGGATCGGCCGGTACGGGTGGCAGCGTGTCGGTGACCAGCAGTGGCTGATTTGGGCGAACGTCTCGCGCTGGCCCCCACGTGTCGGAGAGGCGGTCCCACAGCCCGAGGACGGCATCGGCCCGGCCGACGATGGAGGAGCAGAGCCGCTCCTCGCCCGCGAGCAGGTCGGCGAAGGCAGCCACCGCGGCGTCGCTGGCCAGCACCGGCGTGAGGTTGCCGCCGAGCCAGCAGAGTGATTCGAGGTTGCGGCGGGCTCCGTACCCCAGGATTCTGCCCTCGGCCCGCCACCACGAGAGTCCGCGCGCGGCGATGCGCTCGGCGACCTGCGCGCCCGCGAACGGGTCATGGTCGAGCAGTCGCTCGACCGCGCGGCGCTCCGATTCCCCCAGTTGGCGTACCGGCACCGTCAGCACGGCTATCAGCCTGCCAGATCAGCCCCCCGCTTCGCCGGTCGAGTGACAAGGCCGGCACCGGTTACCCGAGGCCGGGTCCGCCCGGCCCACCGGACGACCGGGGGCACCAGGGCTCCGAGCAGGAGAAACAGGGCACCGAGTACGAGCCAGCCGGGTACGCCCCAGCCGAGGGCCAGGGTGGTCACCACTACCGGTGCGAGCATCTTGCCCAGTTCGTAGCCCATGCCGTACGCCCCCTGGTACTGCCCCTGGGCGTCCGCCGGCGCCAGCCCGAAGGAGATCGCCCAGCCGGCGGCGGAGTGCCACAGTTCTCCGGTGACGTGCGCGAGCGCCCCGAGGCCGAGCAGGCCCACCGCCCCGGCGGTGGGCAGCGCGCCGCTGGCGGCGAAGAGTACGCAGGCCAGGGCGATGGCCACGCCCGCTCGACGAGCGGCGCGGGCGGCTCCGGGCACTGTGGCGGCGGTGCCCGCGGCGCGTACCTGAAGGAGCACCACCACCACGGTGTTGACCAGTGTCAACGCGGAGATCATCCAGGCCGGGGCCCGGGTGTGGCCGGCGATCCACAGCGGCAGGGCGATGGTGAGCAGGCTGAAGTGCATCGACATCAGCCCGTCGACCAGGGTGAAGGCGAGGAACGGGCGGTCCCGCAGGGCGACCAGCCGAGGGCCGTGCGTCGGGGCGGCGACCGGGGCGACGGCGGGTAGTTGAAGGAAGACCACCGCTGCCGCCAGGGATGTCGCCGCCGAGGCCAGGATCAGCGCGACGTACCCGGTCCGGGTGTCGGCGGCGATGGCGAAGCCGCCGAGGACGGCGCCGACGGAGATCCCGACGTTGGTGGTGGCTCGCAGGTAGGCGCGGGTGCGGACCCGCTGGTCGGCCGGGATCGCTCCGGCGATCAACGCGCCGCGGGCACCTCGCTCGACCGCGTCGGCAAGCGCGGTGGCGGCTCCCACCAGCACGAACGTGGGGAACGACCGGACGGCGACCAGGCCGACGGTCAGGGTGCCGGCGACGAACAGCGCGCCGACCTGCACGCCGCGTGGGCCGACGCGGTCGGCCAGGTAGCCGCTCGGGGCGCTGGCCAACACACCGACCAGGGCCGAGATGGTCAGCCCGATGCCGACCTGTGTGGCCGACAGGCCGACCGACCGGGTGAGGAAGAGCGCGCTGGCGACGAGCCAGAGGCCCCGCCCCACGGTCTTGACCAGAGTGCCGAGGGTGAGGACCCGGGCCGGACCCGGCGGGGGAAGCAGGCGCATGACCGGCACCCTAACAAGACGTACGTACGGTTTGCTAGACGGGGGTTGTCTACGATGCATTGCCGATATATCGTTGATGCATCAGCGATAGTCCTAGGGAAGGAATAGCCCAATGAGGTTCCACCGACAGCACCACCCGATGCACGAGGCCCGGATGCGGGGGTTCGGCTTCCCGCCGGTCCCGCCCGGTCCGCACGGTCATGGCCACGAGCACGGACACGGCGGCCCCTGGGGCGGCCGGGGCCGTGGTCGGGGTCGGGGCCGACGACCCAACGTCCGAGCCTCCGTGTTGGCCCTGCTCACCGAGCGGCCAATGCACGGCTACGAGATGATCCAGGAGATCGACTCCCGCACCGGCGGTGCGTGGCGGCCAAGCCCCGGCTCGATCTACCCCACCCTCCAGCTCCTGGAGGACGAGGGCGTGATCGTCGCCAGCACCGAGGAGTCCGGTGGTGGGCGGAAGCGGTTCACCGTCACCGAGGCCGGTCAGGCAGAGGCGACCGAAGCCGCCCAGACCCCGCCGTGGGCGGACGTCGCCCAGGGCACGGTGAGCAGCTGGCACGACATCCGCGACTCCGGCACACAGGCGATGAACGCTCTGCGCCAGGTGATGATGAACGGCACCGACGACCAGCGTGAGCGGGCCGCCCAGGTGCTCGACGAGACCCGGCGCAAGCTGTACGCGATCCTCGCCGAATCCGAGTGACGCCAGGCCGCACCACAGCGCCAGGCCGCACCACAGCGCACAAGCGCACGATCAGCACAAACGCACAGCGGCCGTTCCCCGCACGGGGAACGGCCGCTGTTTCCACATGGAAAATCAGTGCACGGTGACGGTCGGGCCGGTGACCAGCCCTCGCAGCTCCTCGGGAAGCTCGGCGCCCATCTCGTCGGCGATCCGCAGCGCCTCTTCGATGAGGGTCTCGACGATCTGGGCCTCGGGCACCGTCTTGACGACCTGCCCCTTGACGAAGATCTGGCCCTTGCCGTTGCCGGAGGCGACGCCGAGGTCGGCTTCCCGGGCCTCACCCGGACCGTTGACCACGCAGCCCATGACGGCGACCCGCAGCGGCACCGGCAGCCCTTCCAGGCCGGCGGTGACCTCCTCGGCGAGCTTGTAGACGTCCACTTGGGCCCGCCCGCAGGACGGGCACGAGACGATCTCCAGGCCCCGCTCGCGCAGACCGAGGGACTCCAGGATCTGGTTGCCGACCTTGATCTCCTCCACCGGCGGGGCGGACAGCGACACCCGGATCGTGTCGCCGATCCCCTCGGCCAGCAGCGCTCCGAAGGCGACCGCCGACTTGATGGTGCCCTGGAACGCCGGCCCGGCCTCGGTGACGCCGAGGTGCAGCGGGTAGTCGCACTGCTCGGCGAGCTGCCGGTACGCCCGGATCATCACGACCGGGTCGTTGTGCTTGACCGAGATCTTGATGTCCCGGAAACCGTGCTCCTCGAACAGCGAGCACTCCCACAGCGCCGACTCGACGAGCGCCTCGGCGGTCGCCTTGCCGTACTTGCTCAGCAGCCTCTTGTCCAGCGAGCCGGCGTTGACGCCGATCCGGATCGGCACCCCCGCCGCCCCCGCGGCACGGGCGATCTCCTTGACCTTGTCGTCGAACTGCCGGATGTTGCCGGGGTTGACCCGGACAGCCGCGCAGCCGGCGTCGATCGCCGCGAAGACGTACTTGGGCTGGAAGTGGATGTCGGCGATCACCGGGATCTGCGACTTCTTGGCGATCGCCGGCAGCGCCTCGACGTCGTCCTGGGACGGCACGGCCACCCTGACGATCTGGCAGCCGGACGCGGTCAGCTCGGCGATCTGCTGGAGGGTCGCGTTGATGTCGGAGGTGAGGGTCGTGGTCATCGACTGCACGGACACCGGCGCACCGCCGCCGACCGGAACCGAACCGACCATGATCTGGCGGCTGGCCCGACGGGGAGCGAGCGGCGGGGGCGGCACGGCGGGCATACCGAGACTGATAGCTGTCACTTCAGGCACTCACCTTGAGAAGAGCGTGATGGGGTTGACGACGTCCGCGGCGATGGTCAGCAGCGTGAACGCGCCACCGATCAGGATCACCGCGTACGTGAAGGGCATCAGTTTGAGGTAGTCCACCCGGCCGGGGTCGGTCCGGCCGATCTTCGCGTACACCCAGGATCGGGCCCGTTCGAACCAGGCGATGGCGATGTGGCCGCCGTCCACCGGGAGCAGCGGCAGCAGGTTGAACACGCCGATGAAGAAGTTCAGCGACACGAAGAGCATGAAGAAGACCAGCCAGGCGTTGTTCTCGACCGCCTCGCCGCCGAGTCGGCTGGCGCCGACCACGCTGATCGGGGTGTCGATGTCGCGCTCGCCGCCGGTGAGGGCGGTCCACAGGGCGGGGACCTTCTGCGGGAGGCGCTGGAGCGCCTGGGCGGTGCCGACGGCCAGGTCGCCGGTGAAGTCGGCGGTGGCGCCGAAGGCCCCGACCGGGCTGTACGTCACGCGGGTGGGCGTGCTGGGGACGAGCCCGACGCCGAGGGCGGCCACCGGGGCGGCGGCACCGGTCGGGTTGTCCAGCGGCGGACGCTGGGTCTGCGCGAGCACGGTGCTGGTGGTGGCCGGCTGCCCGTCGCGGACGTACGCGATCTGCGCGGTGTCGCCCGGCTTGAGCCCGCGCAGCGTGGTGAGCAGGTCGCCGTAGGAGTTGACCGGGGTGCCGTTGATCGAGGTGATCCGGTCGCCGTTCTTCAACTGCGCCTGGGCGGCGGGGCTGGCCGCGTCGGCCGAGGTGCAGGCGCGCACCGTGTTCTCCGGGACCACGCACTGGCTGAGCTGGATGACGGCGGGCTCCTGGCGGGCCTGCGCGTCGGTGGTCGGGAAGTCGGGGTTGGGCAGGCCGGCGGAGACGGCCAGGATCCAGATGGTGACCAGGGCGAGCGCGAAGTGGGTGATCGACCCGGCGGCCATCACGATGGTCCGCTTCCAGACCGGGTAGCGCCACATCACCCGGGACTCGTCGCCCGGCTCGACGTCGTCGTCCTGCGGCGTCATCCCGACGATCTTGCAGAAGCCGCCGAGGGGGATGCCCTTGAGGCCGTACTCCGTCTCACCTCGCCGGAACGACCAGATGGTGGGCCCGAAACCGACGAAATACTTGGTGACCTTCATCCCGAACGCCTTGGCGGTCAGCAGGTGACCCGCCTCGTGCAGGCTCACCGAGATGAGAATGGCCAGGGCGAAGAGGACCACCCCGAGCAGGTACGACATCAAGCTCCTTCCACCGAACCCGCGATGATCTCCTGCGCATGCGCGCGCGCCCACGACTCGGCCGCGAGCACGTCCTCGACGGTACCTGGTTCGTCGAAGTCCGGAGCCTCCTCCAACACCCGTTCGAGGGTGTCGACGATGCCGAGGAACGGCAGCCGGCCCGCCACGAACGCGGCCACGCACTCCTCGTTCGCCGCGTTGTAGATCGCCGGCCGGCAGCGCCCGGCCTCCCCGGCGGCCTTGGCCAGGGCGACGGCCGGGAAAGCGTCGTCGTCGAGCGGCGCGAACTCCCAGGTGTGCGCGGCCGTCCAGTCGACGGCGGTGGCCGCCTCGGGGACCCGGTCGGGCCAGCCCATGCCCAGGGCGATCGGCAGCCGCATGTCCGGTGGGCTCGCCTGGGCGATCGTCGACCCGTCGACGAACTCGACCATCGAGTGGATCACCGACTGCGGGTGCACCATCACGGTGATGTCGGCGTAGGGCACGTCGAACAGCTCGTGCGCCTCGATCACCTCAAGGGCCTTGTTGACCATGGTGGCCGAGTTGATCGTGACGACCGGCCCCATGTTCCAGGTCGGGTGCGCGAGGGCCTGCTCGGGTGTGACCTGCGTCAACTCGTCACGCCGCCGACCCCGGAACGGGCCGCCGCTGGCCGTGACGATCAGCCGCCGCACCTCACCCCGCGTTCCGGAGCGCAGGCACTGGGCCAGCGCCGAGTGCTCCGAGTCGACCGGCACGATCTGCCCCGGCCGCGTCACCGCGGCCTTGACCAGCGGGCCGCCGGCCACGAGCGACTCCTTGTTGGCAAGCGCGAGGGTACGACCACCGCGCAGCGCGGCCAGCGTAGGAGCGAGGCCCAGCGAGCCGACCACCCCGTTGAGCACGATGTCGCACTGCCACTGGGCCAGCTCGGTCATGGCGTCCGGCCCGGCCACGATCTTGGGAAGCTTGAAATCACCGGTGGCCCACCCACGCCGGCTCGCCTCCGCGTAGAACGCGAGTTGCAGATCCTGCGCGGCGGACGCCTTCGCCACCCCGACCGCCTCGACGCCCAGTTCGAGGGCCTGCGTGGCGAGCAGCTCGACGTTGCCGCCGCCGGCACCCACGGCGACCACCCGGAACCGGTCCGGGTTGCGCCGGACGATGTCGATGGCCTGGGTGCCGATCGAGCCGGTGGACCCGAGCAGAACAAGGTCGCGGGGGGTAGTCACCCGGCCATTCTTCCCCACCGCCGCTGCACGCCCGCTGGGAGCCTCAGCCCTACCCCTCCGCCGGCTCCTCCTCGTCCAGCAGCTCGGCCGGATCGATGGAGAACTCGAACGGCTCCCGCATCGCGAAGGTGCTCCCCGCCGCAGCGGCGGCCAACGGCCGGTACTCCCCGTCGGACAGCTCGAACAGGGCAATGGTCGGCACCCGGTTACGCAGGTCCACCCGGAGAAAGAACGGCACCCCGACGGCGGCGTACTCGCGGGGTCGGTCGATCACGTCCTTACGCCGGTTACCCGGCGAGACGATTTCCCCCAACAACACCGCCTCGGCGATGGGGACCGTCGTGCGGCCACCACCTGATTTCCGCAGCACAGCGATGTCCGGGATGAAGAGGTCATCCCCGGAGATGACGTTGATCTCCGGATATACCCAGAATCCGGCCTTCCGCGCAGCACGGTGCAGCACGTAGGGCAATTCCCGCTCGACCGACTGATGATCGATTCCCGCGTGTGGTGTCACGATCACGCTTCCGCTCAGGACCTCAACCTTGGGGCCGTTGGTCTCCGGCAACAGGTCGAGGGCGAGCTGCGCAGTCCAGGGTTCGTCGTGCCACCGCAGCACGTCGAACGACGGCTCGGCATGCTGCGGCGCCGGCTCCGGCGCGAACGCTGCCTGGGCCATCCGGGCTCACCCCCTCAGCGGGACATTTTGCTCAGGTCAGCCTAGCCACCGCAGCCCCAGAAGCGCGTCATCGCACACAGGGTCCGTCAGCCCGAAATGACTGCACCGCAGCGAGGCGCGTGCAGATCTTGGACAGTTTCCGTCATGGACGAACGGAAAGTGTCCAAGATCTGCGGGCCGGCGCCCGACCCGTCGTGGTCCGGTGTCGCACGACGGCCAGCCAGACCGCTGCGCCGACGCAGAGGACGGCCAGCAGGGACAGCAGCACCAGTGCCGGGTTGACCCAGGCGGGCACCAGGTCGTAGGTGGCGTTGCATCGGTCGTGGAGCGGGAACCATCGCGACGACTCACGCCAGTGCGCGGCGCGGTAGGCACTGTCGTAGGTGACGCCGGCCTGTCGGCAGGACTCCTCCGAGCTCATGGAGGAACCCGAGAACGCGCCGACGAACCAGGTGACAGCGGTGGCGACGACCGAGAGCCCGGCCGTCGCGGCGAACCAGCCCGGAGTCTTCCAGCGGCCGGTGAGCAGGGGTCGGCCCCACAACCAGAGCACGAGCAGAGCGGGTACGGCGAGGCAGAGCCCGGTCGTCACGACACCCATCCTGATTCGTCAGCCTCCCGCCAGCGAGCCGGCCTTGATCATCGCACGGGCCGGCTCACCGCCGAGAACATGACGAAGCGATCGACCCGGCTTCATGGAAGTCGGGGCATCCGCAGTCCGCGGACACCCCGACTTCACTGAAACCGTGTTGATCAAGCGGCGACCTAGCCGCCGGTGATGACGAACTGCGAGCCCGGCTGGATGACGATGTTGCCGTCGGCCGAGTTGGTGATTGTCACGTTCGTCAGGTTGGCGTTGCCACGCGCGCCGCTCATCGCGAGGATGCCGGCACCGTTGTTGGACTTGTCGATCCGTACGTTGGTGATGGCGACGTTCGGGATGTTGCCGCCACCGTTCTTGAACTGGATGCCGTCGAACGTCGAGTCGATGATGTCGGTGTCCCGGATGGTGACTCCGACGATGTCCCTGGTGGCCGGGAAGATCGTGATGGCACCGAACTCCTGGTCCTCGTTCCAGAACGCGCCGCCGGTGCGGTAGAGCCCGTTGTTGGCGATCAGCGTCGTGCCGGAGAACGGCAGCGGGTCGTGGTCGGTCGCCAGCATGATGCCCGGGTAGTTGGCGGTGTCGTAGATCAGGTTGTTCTGGATCGAGTTGTCGTAGCCGCCGTAGATGGCGATGCCGTTCGCCCGCCAGGGCAGCTGGATGGTGTTGTTGACGAAGTGGTTGTCGTGGGCGATGTCGACGGTGCGGTCCTTGACGTACGGGTTGGCCCAGACGGCGAGCGCGTCGTCGCCCGTGGTGCGGAACGACGAGTTGAACACCCGCGAGTTGCGCGTGCCGTTGCTGAAGTTGATGCCGTCGGCGTACGTGTTGCGGATCCGCATGCCGCTGAAGTCCAGCCCGTCGGCCGGCCCCCACAGGTCGGGGATGTTGTCGTAGTCGCGACCCACCCAGACGCCCACGTTGGCGTGCTCGATCCAGACGTTGCTGATCTTCGTGCCGGCGCCGAAGCGACCGTTCAGACCGACGCCACCCTCGGCGTTGCCGTCACCGCCGCGGATCCGGCCCGAGCCGAAGATGGCGATGTCGGAGATCTGGGTGTTCTTGTCGATGTCGAAGCCGAAGTTGCCCTCGTGCGGGTGGTTGATGCCGCCCACCACGTTCTGCGGCTCGGTCAGCGTGTAGAGCTGCGAGTGCCACATGCCGGCGCCCCGGATCGTGACGTTGCTGATGCCGACCTGGTTGTGCATGCCCCGGTTCAGCGGGTCGTCGGTCAGGATCTTCTGTTCCTGCCGCCACTGCCCGGCCGGGATCCAGACGCAGCTGATGACACCGTTCTGGTCGTCGGTCACCGCCCGCTGAATGGCTGCGGTGTCGTCAATTCCGTCGTTCGGAACCGCGCCGTACGAGGTGATCGAGGTGCAGCCCGCCGGCTGGCTCGCCGGCCCCGCCACCTGCTCAAGGTCGATCATGTCGATGACGTAGAAGGAGGCGGTGTCACCCGAGTCGCGCTGCAACTTGAACCGGGTGCCGGCCGGGTACGACTGCGCCAGCAGCGCGTTCGACTCGTCGAAGAGCCGCCGGGCGTCGGCCTGCGGGGTGTTGGTCAGCGCCTCCGGCCCGTCGGTGTTGCCGTAGAGCCAGCTGTGCTTCGACGACAGCGTCAACTTCCGGGAGAAGACGTCGTTGACGTAGAGGCTGATGGTCGCCTCGATGCCGCCGCCACCGGGCGCGTCCGGGATGGAGTTGCGCACCACGATGGAGTTGGCCTGGTTGGCAGAGGTGAACTCGACGAACTGGCCGGTGCTGGTGAGCCGTACCGACTTGCGCCCCGATGACTCGCTGGCGAAGTTGGTGTGCCCGAACGTCCGCAGGGCGTCGGTCTCCAGCAGCGTGCCCTGGTAACGACCGGCCTCCGCCTCGTAGGAGACGTACGGGACGGCTGCCCCGCGCCCGACCACTATCGACTGGCTGAACGCGTTGTTGGTCTCGTTGGTCTCGGCGACCACGTTCGTGGCGTCGGCGGTGGCGGTGAGGGTGGCGCCGCCGCTGGTGGCGGTCCAGGTGCCGCTGACGGCCACGGTGACCGTCGCGCCGGCGGCGATCGAGGCGGTGTTGGTGTTGAGCGTGGTGCTGCCCGCCACCAGTCGGGTGACGGTGGTCGCGCCGGTCGCGGTGGTGCCCCGGTTGCGAACCGTCACGGTGAAGGTGACGGACGCCCCGACGGCCGGGTTCGGCGGGTTCGAGGCGATGCTGAGCACCTGAAGGTCCGGGCCCGGTGCCTGCGCCACCACCAGCGGCGACGCCGCCGTGAAGCTGTTGTTGCCGTTGTTCTGCTCGACGATCGTGTTCGCCGGGTCGACCACCGCCGAGACGGCGTAGCTGCCCATCGGCCGGGTACCGGCGTTGAACGACACAGTGGTCGAGGCGCCCGCGGCGAGCGCGCCCACCGAGGCGCTGCCGACGACCGCGCCGGCCAGGCTGAAGTTCACTGTCGTCGCACCGGCGGACGCCGAGCCGATGTTCTGCACCACGGCCGAGAGAGTGACCGGGGAGACCTCGCTGGGCGACGAGGGCGACCAGGTCACCGAGCTGACGACCAGGTCCGGGTTGGGCGCCGGGGTGCCGCACACCTCAAGCTCGGCGACCTGGCCGGACGGGGCACCGGTGTTGCCGGTGAACCGCAACTGCACGTCCGCTGTGGTCGCGCTGACCGGGATGGTCACCACGTTGCTGCCCTGGGCGAACTGGTAGGCCGCCGCCGACACCAGGCTGGTGTACGAGGACGAGGCCTGGTCGCGGCCGAGGACCTGGATGGTCTGGGTACGGGTGCCCCAGGACGAATCCGGGTTGAGCTTCACGGTGACACCGGAGATGGAGTGGTTCGCGCCGAGCGCCACTGTCAGGTTCTGCGGGTAGCTCGCCGCGCCCTCCCAGTAGGTGGAGAGCTGCCCGTCGTTCGCCTTGTCCGGGGTGAAGCTGAAGGTGGAGCCGCTCGCCGTCATGCTCTTGCCCTGCGCCACGTTGGTGCAGGCCGGCGGGTTGCTGCCGGTCCGGGTGACGGTGTTGCTGTTGCCGGAGAGGTTGCCGGCTCCGTCGCGGGCCCGAACGTAGTAGGAGATTGTCGCCGTCGCCGGCTGGGTGTCCTGATAGGTGAGGACGGTGCCCAACGTGGCGATCAGGCTGCCGCCCCGGTAGACGTTGTAGCCGGCGAGCCCGCTGCCACCGGAGTCGGTGGAGGCCCCCCAGGTGAGCGTGATCGTGCTGCCCGACGTGCTCTGCGACAGCGTCCCCGGGACGCTCGGCGCGGTGGTGTCACCACTGCCGGTACGGGTCACCGTGTTGCTGTTGCCGGACAGGTTGCCGGCCGCGTCGCGGGCTCGGACGAAGTACGAGACTGTCGCCGTGGCCGGCTGGGTGTCGTTGAAGGTGGTCACGTTGCCGACGGACTGGAGGAACGCGCCGTTGCGGTAGACGTCGTAGCCGGCGATGCCGCTGCCGCCCGCGTTGTCGGTCGACGCGACCCAGTTGAGGCTGATGGTGGTGCCCGACTGGGTGTACGAGAGGTTGCCGGGAACGCTCGGCGCTGTGGTGTCCGGGGTGGTGCCGCCGCTGCCGTACACCTCCAGCTCGGAGAGCTGCCCGGCCGGCCAGCCGCTGTTGGCGGTGATGGTGATCCGGACGTAGCGGGTGGAGGTCGAGCTGAAGTTGATCGTGGCGGTGCTGCCGCTCGCCGGGTCGAAGGTGTATGTCTGCGACCCGACCAGATCGGTGAAGGACGAACCGTTGGTGCTGCCCCGGACGCTCAGCGTTTGCGTCCGGGTCCCCCAACCGGAGGTCGGCAGCTTCAGAACTACCTGGTTGACGCTCTGCGACGAGCCGAGGTCGACCTGCACCCACTGGGGGAACGCGTTGTTGACGCTCTCCCAGTAGCTGCCCGCGTTGCCGTCGACGACCTTCGACGAGTCGTAGACGTCGGCGTGGCCGCTCTCCTGGGTGGGACGGCCCTGGGCGAGGTTGGTGGCCGCCGGGGCGAAAGCGCTCGGTGCTGCTGCGGCCGCCTCGGTGGGGCGGGCGGCGGCGGCCGGGTTCGCGAGGGCGGTCGCCCCGGCCGTCGCGATCAGCGCGGCGGCGGCCGTGGCCGCCACCATCCTGAACAGGTTCGTTCGTCTCATCACTGTCCTTGTCGTCGGGGGACGGTTGCCGCGGTGGCTGGACCACGGGGGTGGGGGGTGCGGCGGTGCAGCGCCGGCCGACGCGAGAGGGCCGGTGTCGAGAGAGACGGGGGGTGCGGGCGGCGCGGGGGCGCCGACCGCCGTGGAAACACCAGAGGGGTACGACCATCAACGGGCCTCCCCAGGAGGCCCGTTGAATCTTCCGAGCACATGCACAGAACCGTGCATGCGTTTGTCGAAATCTTGCATTACTTTGGCCCAAAGGTTACTGACGTGCTACGGGAGCGTCAACACTTCGACCACCGTGACTATTGACGGACTTGTCTGCCCTGGACGTCGACCCATGGCCCGACCGGCAGACAATTTCGGGGAAGGTACTGCCTCCCGACGACTGGAGGCAGCACCTTCCCCGAAGTTGCGCGGATCTTGCGTCAGGCCGTGCGGGAACGATCAGGCATCTGGTGCGGTCAGCACGAACGTCTCCAGCAGCTCCCCGCCGTACCAGTCGGTGCGCTGACCGACATGGGTCATGCCCAGCCTCCGAGCGACAGCCATCGATGGCTCGTTGCCCGGCGCCACGACCGCGTAGATCTCCCGGGTGCCGGCGGCGAACTCCCGGTCGACCGCCGCGCGGGCCGCCTCGGTGGCGAAGCCGTGGCTCCACGCGTCCGGGTGCAGATGCCAACCCACCTCGATGTCGTCGCTCCGGCGCGACTCGTCGCGCCCCGGCAACGGCTTGAGCAGCACCGTGCCCACCACCTGGCCCGTCTCGCGTACCTCGATCGCCCAGGTGCCGTATCGGCCGCCGTCGGCGGCGTGCCGCTCCTGCCAGATCCGCAGCCGCTCGACGGCCTGCGCCGGGTCGGTCAGCGGCAGGCCCGGCGCGACTCCCAACCAACGGCTGATCTCCGGGCGGGAGTAGATGTCGTAGATCCGGGCCAGATCGGCCGGATCGGCGGTCCAATCGCGCAAGATCAGGCGTTCGGTGGTGAGAACAGTCATGACCGGCGATCTTAAGGAGTGACAGCCGCGACGACAGGGAAGGAGGACCCGATGGGCAACGGATGGCAGCGCACGAAACGGATCACCAGTGCGGCGTTCCGTCCGGTGCGCGGACGGGACCTGTCGCTGCACGCCGCCGCGATCACCTTCTACGGGGCTATCGCCGTGGTGCCGGTCGCCCTGCTGGCGATCTGGCTCACCGCGCTGGTGGCCGGGGCCGACCGGGTACGCCGGCTCACCTCGTACGCCGTGGAGGCCCTGCCCACCGCGATCGGCGCGCCCCGGGCGGTGGAGGCGCTGGTCGACGCCGGGGTGGGGTTGACTCCGCTGCTGGCGCTGGCCTCCCTGCTGCCCGCCTCGCTGTACGGCGAGGGCCTGCGTCGGGCGTTCGTCTCGGTGGCCGCGCCCCGCTCCGACGAGCACCTGGTCGGCTGGCGGGGCCGACTCCTGCTGCTGCCACTGCTCGCGCCGGCCCCCGCGCTGCTGCTGTCGATCCTGCTGGCGCTCCCGCTCACCACCCGCCTCGTACGCCAGGGCGGTTGGCTCGGCGTGCTCGGCGTGGTGCTGTCGTTCCTGGCGGTCTGGCTGGTGCTGACGCCGGTGCTGGTGTGGGTGTTCCGGGTCGTCGGGCCGGCCTCACCGGACTGGCTCTCCACCCTCGGGGTCGGGTCGTTCACCGCGGCGAACCTCTCCGGATTCCTGCACGGCTTCGTGCTCTTCGCCTCGCTCCCGCTGGACCTGGGAGTGCCCTTCGGCGGCTTCGACGACATCGGCGCCGGCGTGGCCGTCCTCCTCTGGCTCTACCTGTTCCACGTGATCGTCCTGGCCGGCTACTCCGCCACCCTGGCCCTCTCAAACTGGCGCACCACCCGCCGGACCCCCACCCCCACCCCCACCCACTCCCCCGGCCCGCCGCCCCGTTGATCATGAAGTTATTGCCACGACACGCCGCGCCGAGTGGCAATAACTTCATGATCAACCAAGGAGGTCACCGCAGCGGGGGCCGGTCGTCAGGGGGTTGATAGGGCTTCGGTGGGGGTTTGGCGGGCGGCCCGGATTGACGGGTAGACGCCGGCCACCACGCCTACCAGGAGGGCGGCGGTCACTCCGCCGAGCACAGCGGGCAGTGGGATGGTGGGCGGCCAGCCCTGGTAGCTGGCGTAGCCGACCGTGGCGAGCACCCCCAGGGCGGCCCCGGCGGCACCGCCGAGCACGCTGAGCAGCACCGACTCGGTGAGGAACTGCACCCGGATCTGGCCGCGGTTCGCGCCGAGCGCCCGGCGCAGGCCGATCTCCCGACGGCGTTCCAGCACCGAGATGACCATCGTGTTGGCCACGCCGATGCCGCCGACCAGCAGGGCCACCGCCGCCAGCCCGAGGAACAGCGCGGAGAAGCTGTCCTCGGTGGCCCGTTTAGCGGCGAGCGCGTCGGAGGGGCGGCTGACCTGGACCAGCCCGGGCAACTGCGGGTTGAGGGTGGCCGGCAGCACGGCACGGACGTCCTCCAACGCGTCCTCCCTGGCCCGCAGGTAGACGACGGTGGGGTGACCGTCGAAGCCGAGCATGGCCCTGGCGGCGTCCCACCCGACCAGCACCGAACGGTCGAGATCCGGGGAGAGCGGCAACGGGTCCAGGATGCCGATCACCGTGAACCAGCGCTCGCCGATGAACACCTGGGGCGGTTGCCGGGGGTCCACAGTGGCGAAGCCGAGCCGGCTCGCCGCGACGTAGCCGAGGACGGCGGTCGGAAGCCGGGCCGACGCGTCGTCGAGGGGCCGGCCGCTGCGGACCCGGCCGTTGACGGTCCCCAACAGGTCCGGCCGGGACGCGAGCACGGTGAGCCCGGACGTGTCGTACCGGTCCAGCAGGTCGTTGCGGCGCACGGCGGTGTGGGTGTTCGCGACCGCGCTCGCCGCGTGGACCGGCCCGATCCGCGACGCCATGGCGGCGGCGTCCTCGGGCAGGAGGACGGGCGGGTTCTGATCGGGCACGGGTTCGGCCCGCAGCAGGTTGGTGCCGAGGGCGGAGAGCTGCTCCATCAGGTCGCGCTGGCTGGACGCGGGGATCCCCACCACGACGACCAGCGTGGCGATGCCGATGGAGATGCCCAGGGCGGAGAGGACCGCCCGCATCCGGCGGGTGGTCAGGCCGAGCAGACCGAGCCGGAGTACGTCGGTCGGGGCGAGCCGGGTCGACCGGGTGCCACCCGGGGACGCGCTCACGCCCCGCTCCCGGTGACGGTGTCGGCGACGATCCGGCCGTCGCGGATCTCCACCTGGCGAGGCGTACGGGCGGCGAGATCGCGGTCGTGGGTGATCACGGCGATGGTGGTGCCCTCCGCGTTGAGGTCGGTGAGCAGGGCAAGAACCGCCTCCCCGTTCGCCGTGTCGAGGGCGCCGGTCGGCTCGTCGGCCAGCACCAGCGCCGGCTCGTTGACGAGCGCCCGGGCTATCGCCACCCGCTGCCGCTCCCCGCCGGAGAGCTGCTGCGGCAGGTGGTTCACCCGGTGCGCCAGGCCGACCCGGGCCAACGCCTCGATCGCGGTGCGGCGACGGCGACGACGGGGCACCCCGGCGTAGAGCAGGCCGGTGGCGACGTTCTCGGCGGCATCCAACCCGTCGGTGAGGTGGAACTGCTGGAAGACGAAACCGAGCCAGCGGCCCCGCAGCGCGGAGAGCCGACGGTCGGACAGCGCGGTGACCTCCTGCCCGGCGACGCGTACCCGACCGCTGGTCGGCAGGTCGAGGGTGCCCATGATGTTCAGCAGCGTGGACTTGCCGGACCCGGACGGCCCGACGATGGCGAGCATCTCGCCAGCACGCACGGTCAGTGAGACGTCATCCAGTGCGGTCACCCCGCCGGGGTACGTCCTGCTGACTCCCTCGACGTTCAGCACCGCTTCGGCGATCACGATGCCGTCACCACGTCGAGGCCCTCGGTCACACCGGTGCCGCTGACCTCGACCAGGCCCCGGGCGAACATCCCGGTCTCCACTGCCACCAGCGCACCGTCGGGCAGTTGCAGCGCATGCCCACCCTCGCGGAGCGCCACCAGCGCGCCGACCGGCACCGCGAGTACGCCCTTGTGGACGGCGGTGGTGAAGCGGACCTGGACCGTGGCCGCGTCCAGCTTGGCCACGTCCGCCGCCCGGGTCGGTGCGACGAGGACGTCCACGGTGGGCGGGCTCCCCTGCCCGGTGCCGCCGTCCGACCCGCCGCCGCGCACCGTCTGCGAGATCGAGGCGACCTTTGCCGGGATCTCGGAGCTGTCCGGCAGGGCGACGACCACGGCGGCGCCCACCGTGATGGCGCCGACGTCGGTGGCCCCGACCGGCACAGTGACCAGCTTGACCTTCTCGGTGACGGCCAGCAGCTCACCGGCGACCGGGTCACCGGGCAGCGCCTTCACCGCGCTGATTCGGGCCGGCCCGGTCAGCACCGCGACCTGCCCGACCCCGATCGTCCCGGTCGGGTCCAGGCCGAGGGCCTGCTGCCACTTCTTGATCGCGCCGACGAGGCTCGTGGTGAGCAGGGCCTGACCCGAGCCGATCTTCGTGCCGTCGGTGGCCCGGAACGGCTGCGAGCCGGTGTGGTAGCCCAGCGCCTTCAGGTTGTCCGACACGATCCGTACGTCGCTGCCCACCAGGCCCGGCTTGTCGAGCGTGCGAAAGAGCGGCGTCCCGCCGAACAGCACCGGCACCGGTCTGTCGTTGACCCAGTAGAGCGGCTTACCCCGGGCCACCGTGTCGCCCACCTTCGGCAGCCGGGTGACAACGCCCTCCCCGGCACCCTTCACCAACCGCTCCGGGCCGAAGCCGAGCGTGCCGTTGAGCGAGCGGCTGTCCGACAGGTCGGCCCGGGTCACTGTCGTCGTGGTGACCGGCGGCGGTGCGCTCGCGACATCACCGCCGGGGTGGCGCCGCAGAGCCAGCGCACCGACGCCGGCACCGACGGCGACCACCAGGGTCACCGCCGCCACCACGATCGCGGTACGCCGGGTCGTCCGCCGGCCAGGATCGTCGGTCGGGTTACTTCTTGGCACCGAAGATCTCCATCGTGCATTCCCTCTCGACCTTGTCCATCGCGGGACCCTCAAGTCCGTTGGTCGGGTCGGCGACGCCGTCGTCGTAGGTCCAGCCGGAGCCGTCCGGCAGTGAGTGGATCTTCAGCCCGCGCCCGCGCAGGCACTGGACGTAGTCGTTCCACTGACTCACGTAGTTCGGGTTCTTCTCCGGGTCCAGCTCCGGCGGCTGGAGCGGCAGCTTGTTCGCGCACGCCACGTACGCCGCCTTCGGCTCCCCGCTCTGGTCCAGCGACAGGCCCGTGCCGTCCCCCACCGGGCCGGGTTGTGACCGGCCGTCGTTCAGCTTCACGCCGTTGTCGTGCAGGCAGATGTTGTACGTCCCCCAGAGCCGCTCCTCCTCCTCGTCGGTCATGTCCAGGCGTAGCTGCGGCCGACCGTTGGTGGCACCACCGGCCGCGGTGGCGCTCGCCGGGGCGGACGGGGTGACGAGCGACGCGACGTCGCCGCTGGCGGTGTCCTTCTGGGCGCTGGACGCACCGCCGCCGCAGCCGGTGAGGGCGACGGCGAGCACGACGACCGCGGCGAACCCGGCCGCGACCCGATGGGTTGAGTTGGTCATGGCGTGCAGCTTCACGCCCGGGTGTCAGAGACCTGTAAGGAAGCGGTCGTCATCCGATAGCCCCAGCTCAGCGGCCCTGCTGGAACCGGTCCGGGCCACGTACAGTCGCTGCCGTGTGTGCGTACGTGCTGGTAGCCGAGGACGACCAGAAGCAGGCGGAGTTGGCGCGCCGGTATCTGGAACGCGAGGGGCACGAGGTGACTGTGGTGGCCGACGGGCGGGCCGCCCTGGAGCAGATCCGTCAACGGCCCCCGGCGCTGCTCGTCCTCGACGTGATGATGCCGAAGGTCGACGGCCTGGACGTGTGTCGCATCCTGCGCCGGGAGTCCGACCTGCCGGTGCTCATGCTGACCGCGAGGTCGACCGAGGACGACCTGCTGCTCGGCCTCGACCTGGGCGCCGACGACTACATGACGAAGCCGTACAGCCCCCGCGAACTGGTCGCCCGGACCCGCAGCCTGCTGCGGCGGGGCCAACGGACGCCGGCGGACCCGGTGCTGCGGGTCGGCGCCGTGCACGTCGACCCCGTGCGCCACGAGGTACGCAGCGACGGACGCCTCGTCGACTGCACACCCGGTGAGTTCCAGCTGCTCCAGGCGATGGCCGCCCAGCCCTCGCGGGCGTTCACCCGGGATCAGCTCCTGGGCTACCTGCACGGGTTCGACAGGTACATCACCAACCGGACCGTCGACGTGCACGTGATGAACCTCCGCCGGAAGATCGAGCCGAACCCGCGCAAGCCGGCCCGGTTGGTGACCGTGTACGGCATCGGATACAAGCTCGTCGAAGAGCCACCCCGTGTCGGGTGAGGTCCCGCTGCGCCGCAGCCTGCTGCTCCGACTGCTGGCGCTGGCCGTCCTCATCGCCATCGGCTCGATCGCGGCGACCGCGTGGCTGGCCGTCCGCACCACCACCGGAGCGATCCGGCAGGAGCAGGGGCAGGCGCTCGCCGACGACGCCCGCATCTATGACACGGTGCTCGCGTACGCGGCGACCCACCCGACCTGGGACGGAGTCGACGCGGCCCTTCGGCCTCTCGCCCAGGACGTCGGCCGGCGGATCGCCCTGACCACCGAGACCGGTGCCCTGATCGCGGACTCGGCCCCCGGCGCGGGCCCCTTGCCGACGACGTCGTCCGCGACCGTCGACGCGCTCGCCGTAGACACCGCCCTGACACCCGGCACCACACTGGCGGGCGGCGGTGACGGCGGCACCACCCTGCCGAGGGGCAGCGGTGACGGCGGCACCGGCCGCATCGACCCGCGCACCACCGGGCCGTACCTGCTCCCGCCCGAGGAGCGCGCCGCGCTGCGCGACAAGGCGGCCCGGGCGGCCCAGTGTCTGCGGCTGCGGGCGCAGATCGACGCCACCGTCGTGGACGGACCCACCGGCCGCCCTCGCCTCGACACCCCCGGCACCGACCTCGCCGACAGTGCCGCCTGCGCTCAGTTGAGGGAAGAACTCGCGACCCGTACGGCCACCGAGGGTAAGGCGCTCGCCCAGCTCAACGCCCTGGTGAACACCTGCCTGGCGCGGCGGCGCCTGCCCGCCGTGCAGGTGGACCTGAACTGGACCTGGACGAGGCAGCCGGCGGCCAGCGCACCCGACTCCCGCAGCGCGGTCGGCGTCGACCAGGAGCACAACCGGGCGGTCAGCGCCTGCGTCGGCACCAGTCGACGCGAACAACTCCTCCCGTACGTCGCCCCGGCCGCGACCCTCTTCGTCACCGACCCGGGCGGTCGCCCCTCGACCACCTTCGACCTCTCCCCCGCCAACCAGACCCGCATCGTCGCGGTCGCCGGACTCGTCCTGCTGGTGACGATCGGCTTCACCGTCCTCGCCGGCATCCGGCTGACGCGTCCGCTGCACGCGCTGACCGGGGCCGCCCAACGGATGCGCGACGGCGACGGCGCCGCCCGGGTCCGGGTGACCGGCCGCGACGAGATCGCCCGGCTGGCCGAGGCCTTCAACGACATGGCCGAACGGCGGGAACGGCTGGAGCAGCTACGCCGGGCCATGGTCAGCGACATCGCCCACGAGATGCGGACGCCGGTGAGCAACATCCGGGGTTGGCTCGAAGCGGTCGAGGACGGCGTCGCGGCCCCCGACCGCCGGCTGCTCTCCTCACTGCTGGAGGAGGCGACACTGCTCCAACATGTGATCACCGACCTGCAGGACCTGGCCGAGGCCGACGCGGGCGCGTTGCGGCTGCACCGTGAACAGGTCTACCTCAGCGACCTGCTCGCCCAGGTGGCGGAGGCGCACCGGGCCCAGGCCGACCGGGTCGGCGTCACCATCACGGTACGCACCGAGGCCGACCCGCAGGTGGACGCCGACCCGGTCCGACTCCGCCAGGCAGTCGGCAACCTGGTGGCCAACGCGGTACGGCACACCCCGTCGGGCGGGCACGTGACGATCAGCGCCAGCGCGACCGACGCCGAGGTCATCATCTCGGTGACCGACACCGGCAGCGGTATCAGCGCCGAGGACCTGCCCCGGGTCTTCGACCGCTTCTGGCGGGCCGAGAAGTCCCGGAGCCGGCAGACCGGAGGCAGCGGCCTGGGTCTCGCCATCGTGCGCAAGCTCACCGAGGCCCACGGCGGCACAGTGCGCGCCACCAGCACCCCCACCCAAGGCTCCACCTTCACCCTCCACCTCCCCCACTCGGCCGGCCTGGTTGATCATGAAGTTGTTGCCACTCGGCGCGGCGTGTCGCGGCAATAACTTCATGATCAACGGGACGGCGGGGTGGGGGTAGGCAAGAGGGTGGAAGGGGTGACCTGGGGTGGTGGGGCGGACTAGGCTGCCGCGGCATGAGCAGTGAGATTCCGGCCCGCGCCGACGTCGTGATCATCGGTGCCGGGCACAACGGTCTGGTCTCCGCTGTCCTGCTGGCCCGGGCCGGCCTGGACGTCCTCGTGCTGGAGGCAGCCGACGTGATCGGCGGCGCGACCCGCACCGAGAACCCGTTCCCGAAGGTGCCGGGGCTGCGCCACTCCACGGGGTCGTACCTGCTCGGGCTGATGCCCCCGGAGCTGCTCGCCACGCTCGACGTACGGATCCCGGTGCTGCGCCGGGACCCGCACTACTTCCTCCCCACCCCGGGCGGCCTCGGCTCGCCGTACCTGCTCTTCGGCAGTGACACCGCCGCCACCCGGGCGCAGCTCGCCGAGTTCTTCTCCCCCGCCGACGTGGCCGCCGACGACGCCATGCAGGCCGAGCTGGCCGCGCTGCGGGAAGACCTCGCCCCGGCCTGGCTGGCCGAGCCGATGAGCGTCCGGGAGACCGCCGAGCGGCACGTCCGTCCGGCGCTGCGCCAGGTCTTCGTCGACCTCGTGCAGGGCTCGGTCGCCGACTACCTGGCCCGGTTCGAGTTCCGCTCGGAGTTACTGGTCAGCATGTACGCGGTCACCGACGGCCTGTCCGGGCTCAACGCCGGCCCGGACGACCCCGGCACCGGCCACAACTTCCTCGTGCACAACATGTGCCGACTGCCCGGCTCCGGCGGCACCTGGATGATCGCCGAGGGTGGGATGGGCACCGTCTCCAGGACCTTCGCCGAGGCCGCGCGCGCCGCCGGAGCGACAATCCTGACCGGTACGCCGGTCCGCGCGGTGACCATGGACGGCGGCGCCGCGAGCGGAGTGGTGCTGGCCGACGGTCGGGAGGTCGCCGCCCGGGTCGTGCTCGGCGCGTGTGACCCGTACCGGCTGATGGACCTGTTGCCCGACGGCGCGCTCCCGGCGCGGCTCGGCGAACGGATGGCGGCGGTCCGTCGGCCCGGCACCACCCTCAAGCTCAACCTGGCGCTCACCGGGCTGCCACGGTTCTCCTGCCTGCCGGACGGCACGCCGAGCCCGTTCGGCTCGACCATCCATTTGCTGCCAGGGTCGGCGTCGCTGGTCGGCGGGGCGGAGACCTCACCGATGACCGCGCTGCGCGCCATGTGGGCGGACGTGCAGGCCGGGCTGCTCCCGGCGGAGCCCACCATCGAGTGGTACCTGCACACCACTGTCGACCCGTCGCTCTCCGACGCCGCCGGGCACCACTCGTCGGCGCTCTTCGTCCAGTCCGTCCCCTACGAGTTGGCCGGCACCACCTGGGACGCGGAGCTGCCCGGCTACGTCGACCGGCTGCTCGGGATCGTCGAGCGGTACGCCCCCGGCACCGCCGAGCTGATCGCCGACGCGGTGCCGCTGCCGCCGCCCGGCATCGAGGAGCACTTCGGCATCACCGGCGGGCACATCCACCACGTCGACAACACCGTCTCGTTCACCGACCGGATGCCCTACGCCACCGGCGTCGACGGTGTGTACGCCGGCAGCGCCGGCTGCCACCCGGCCGGCAGCGTCATCGGCGCGGCCGGCCACAACGCCGCCCGCCGCATCCTCACCGACCTCGGCCGCTGACCGCGTCCCACCCCGCCAGGCAGTTGATCATGAAGTTATTGCCGCGACACGCCGCAGCAGCTGGCAATAACTTCATGATCAACGGGGGTGGGCGGTGGGAGCGCCGGTGGGGCGGGGGTCAGATCACTGCTTCGCCGGCCGGGGCGGGGGTTTCCGCGTCCACCCGGTGGGCTCGCACCTTGTGCCCGACGCTGGTCAGGCAGCGGCCGCTGGGCAGGTCGAAGCGCCAGCCGTGCAACTGGCAGGTGAGCTGGTCACCGTCGACGATGCCGAAGCGGGTCAGGTCCGCCTTCAGGTGCGGGCACCGCCGCTGCACCACCCAGTCGCCCAACGTGATGTCCTCGGCGTCGGTGCTGCGCTCGTGCTCGTCGTACCAGCCCTCGGCGTACTGGAGCCGCTCCTCGGAGAGGCACTTGAAGAACGCGTAGACGAACTCGTTGTACTGGCCGATCCGGGCCGCCGAGAACCGGCAGGACAGGAAGAGCGAGTTGACCCAGTCCACCTCGTCGATGAAGAGCAGGTGCTCGATCAGCGAGCGCTCGGTCCGGAACCGGTAGCGCACCTTCTCGTCCGCGTACGGCCGGACCTCCTTGCCGGGGAAGTCCACCACGATCGACTCGACACTCTCGCCGTCGTACCCCACCAGGTCGAAACGGACCGGGCCACCGACCCCCTTGGCCAGGTAGATCGACTCGTCGAGCAGCGGTTCGATCCGACGCTTCATCTCGCCGAGCACGTCCACCTCGGGGTGCCGCCAGGACGCCTTCTCCGCCTCGATGATCGGGCGCTTGCGCTCCCGCATCTCCTCCAGGTGCGCGACCTTGTTCGCGAAGAACTCCTGCACCGGCACGGGGTGGGTGGTGCTCGCGCCCTCGGTGGTGACCTCGGCGACGCTGCCCGGCAGCAGCACGATCCCGTTGGTGCCGCCGACCTTTGCGTACTCCGACAGGAAGACGGACTGGTCGGGGAAGATGTTGCCCTCGTCGCCGTGGATGTCGTTGAACTGCCACAGGGCGTCGTCCAGGAAGCACGGCGGGCCGGCGATCGGGAAGACGTGGTCGGCCTTCAGGTCGTCGATGTAGCGCCAGGTCCGGTCGAACTGCCGGTCACGCTTCTGCTTACCGAACGCGGTCTTCGCCGCCTGCGGAAGTTCGTAGACCATCGGGTACCAGATCGCACCGGAGAACTGGAGCAGGTGCGCGTGCACGTGCCCCAGCTCGGCGAAGACGCTCAGGTCGGTGGGGCGGGCGTCGTTCTGGTTGAGCAGCCGCACCCCGTCGTACTCGACCCAGAGCGAGGAGTCGCCGATCGGCCCGTCGGTCGGGCTGGTCAACGCCTGAATCATGATCTTCAGGCCGCCGGGCAGCTCCACCACCTGCTCGTTGGGCGCCTTCAGGAACTTGGTGAAGCCCAGCGCCCGGAACTCGTCCTCCATCTCCGAGGTGGGGAACTCGGGGAGCAGGACCGTGGCGTCCTTCGAGATGAAGTCGCGCAGGTGCTTCGCGTCGAAGTGGTCCCGATGCAGGTGGGAGACGTACAGGTAGTCGACCTGACCCAGACTCTCCCAGTCCAGCAGTGAATTGTCGGGGAACGGAAACCACGACGCGAAGTAGGCCGGGTTGACCCACGGGTCGCACAGGATGCTGCCCGCAGCCGTGTCGATCCGCATGCTGGCGTGCCCGGTTCCGGTCACTCGCACCGCACAGTCCCCCTCAAACAGACAATCAGGTGTACGCCAAACGCTACCGGAGCGAGTCTGACCGCCGCCCCGCGACGCCGGTAGTGCCATCCAGCCCGGGTGGGGCAGGGCCGATGGCCAGGAAACCCCCACCCCACCGCACCGCGTACGAGGCGTGCCAGACTAACCAAAGATCCGATCGCGAGGGAAGGACCGACAGTGGCAGGAAGCGAGCCGGTAACGTCGCCAGACCAGCACAAGCCCGGGCACCGCAAGGCCGGGCAGATCGGCGCCGTGCTGTCCGCACTGGCGCTGCTGGCGATGATCTGCGGCAACCACGAGGGCAGGGTCGAGGACATCTGGCTGATCGGCCTGGCCGCGCTGCTGCTGATCATCGTGATCGGCGACATCGTGTTGCGGCGCAGCGGTCTGCGCTCCTGACCCGACCCACCGCCGGACGACCGGCCGACGTACGCCGAGGGCCCGCCCCCACCGGGGGGACGGGCCCTCGTCCGTATCGCGTAGGGGGTCAGCGCCCGAAGAGAATGTCCTGCACGTCCTTCAGTGCGGCGTCGACCTCGGCCTCGAAGTAGCCACCCGGCACCAGGCCGAACCGGAGCGTGTCCAGGTCCTTCGGGTCGACCGGCATCGGGTTGCGGCGCTGCATGCCACCGAGCAGGGTGTCGAAGAACCGGTCCACCTGGTCGGGGTCGTACCCGCTGCCGAACCGGCGCACCTGGAAGCTGCGACGGATCTGGTCGACCCGGTACAGGTCGCTGCCGGGCGGACCGGCCATCGGAGGACCACCCATCGGCGGACCGGCCACCGCAGGAGGACCAGCCATCGACGGCGGACCGGCCATCGGCGGGCCACCCATGCCCGGCTGCGGCAGCGGAGGCGGACCGGCCGGACCACGGCGCATGTCGCGCAGATCCCGCTCCGGCATCCGGATCTCGGCCGTCATGTCGGCGCGACCGTGCCGCCCTGCCTCGAAGCCGTCGAAGCGCGGCTCCTCCGGCGGCGGCGGATAACCGCCGGGCGCGCGCTGGTCGTCCTGGCCGTACCCGCCGCGCTGGTCATCCGGGCCGTAGCCACCGGGTGAGCGCTGGTCGTCCGGGGGGCCGTACCCGCTGGGACCGGCGGGCAGGCCGCGCTGCGGCATGCCGTGGCCACCCATCGGGCCGGGGCCCATCTGGCCACCGGGACCCATCGGCGGGCCGGCCGGGCCACGTGGCGCGTCGTAACCACCGCCGCGGGGGGCGTCGTACCCACCGGCGAAGGCACCGGTCGGCTCGTCGTAGCGACCGTAGGGCGGGCCGGGCTGCGCGGGCATCGGCCGGGGCGGCATCGGCTGCGGGACCATGCCGCGGTCATCACGCATCGGCGGACCCAGCCGGTCCGGTGGGCCCATCCGGTCACCCATCCGGGGGTCGCCGCCGCGTCCGGCGCTGTTGCGCTCCTCCAGCTCGGCCAGCTGCCGCTCGACCCGGTCCAGGTGCAGGTCGACCTGCCACTCGTCGTAGCCGTTGAAGCGGACCCGAAAGACGACGTCATGAACCTCCTGGGAGGCCACCGGGGCACCGACCTGTCGGCCGTCGAGCGTCGCCTCGACCCGGTCGAGGAAGGCATCCACCTCGTCGACCTTGTATCCCCGGCGGAGCGCCTTGCGCCGGAAACGCTGACCCTGACTCGCCACTATGTCTCCTGGTCTCGTTCGCCACGCCCGGTCACGCCGGTGCCTCTCCGGCGCGGTCGGTGTTGGTGTCGTTGTCTTCGGCAGCGGCAAGCTGGCCACACGCGCCGTCGATCTCGCGACCTCGGGTGTCCCGAACTGTGGTGGACACCCCGGCGTCGCGCAACCGCCGGACGAACTCCCGCTCGACCGGCTTCGGGCTCGCGTCCCAGCGGCTGCCCGGCGTCGGATTGAGCGGAATGAGGTTCACGTGGGCCAACTTGCCGGCCAGCAGCCGCCCGAGCAGGTCGGCTCGCCACGGCTGGTCGTTCACGTCCTTGATCATCGCGTACTCGATCGACACGCGGCGGCCCGTCCGGGCGGCGTAGTCCCACGCTGCGTCCAGCACCTCGGCTACCTTCCAGCGCTGGTTTACCGGCACGAGTTCGTCGCGCAGATCATCATCGGGCGCGTGCAACGACAACGCAAGGGTCACTGAGAGGTCTTCGCTGGCCAGTCGGTGGATGGCCGGAACCAGGCCAACCGTGGAAACGGTGATGTGCCGCTGGGACAGGCCGAGACCCTCCGGAGCCGGGCTGACCAGCCGACGGATCGCCGCGATCACCCGGTTGTAGTTGGCCAGCGGCTCGCCCATGCCCATGAAGACGACGCGCGAAAGCCTCGGCGGGGAACCCGCCACGACGCCGGAGGCCGCCACCCCGGCCATGTAGACCGCCTGGTCGACGATCTCCGCCGTCGACAGGTTGCGGGTGAGCCCGGCCTGACCGGTCGCGCAGAACGGACAGGCCATGCCGCAGCCCGCCTGGCTGGAGATGCAGACGGTCACCCGGTCCGGGTAACCCATCAGCACGCTCTCCACCAGCGCGCCGTCGTGCAGCCGCCAGAGCGCCTTGCGGGTCGCGCCGTCATCACAGGCCAGCTCACGCACCGGGTTGAGCAAGGTCGGCAGCAACTGGTCGGCCAGCCGCTCCCGGGTCGCCGCGGGCAGATCGGTCATCGCCTGCGGGTCGCGGACCAACCGCCCGAAGTAGTGGTTGGAGACCTGCTTGGCGCGGAAGGCCGGCTCACCCAGCCCGGTGACCAACGCCTGGCGACCGGCCAGGTCCAGGTCAGCGAGGTGCTGAGGGGGCATGGAGGCCCGGCGCGCGGCGGGGGCGACCGAGATGGCGGGGATCAAGGGCAGGCTCGTCATGGCTGGTCCAGTGTGTCACGCCGTCGGCGGCGGCTGCCGGTCCGGAGGTGTCGAACGGGTCGCGACCGCCGGAGCCGGATGACCGGGACGCCGTGATTCATACCTCAGCTCACCACCGGCACGAAAACCGCCAACAGCAGGTAGGCCGTCGGCACCGCGAACAGGATCGAGTCCAGCCGGTCCATCAGACCGCCGTGGCCGGGCAGCAGGTTGCTCATGTCCTTCACGCCGAGATCCCGCTTGATCATCGACTCGGCCAGGTCGCCGAGGACCGCCGCGCAGGAGACGGCCACCCCGAACAGCGCGCCCCACCAGGGGGCCACCTCGAACATCAGCCACAGCAGCAACGCGCCACCCAGGGCCGCCGCGGTGACCGAGCCGGCGAAGCCCTCCCAGGACTTCTTCGGGCTGATCGACGGGGCCATCGGGTGTTTGCCGAAGGAGACCCCGGCCGCGTACCCACCGGTGTCGGAGAGGACCACCCCGATCAGCGTGGCCAGGATGCGCAGATGCCCATCGTCGGGGGCCGCCGCCAGCAACGCCGCGAAACCGGCGAGGAACGGCACGTAGACGGCGATCAGGGTGGCCGCTGTGAGATCCCGCTGGAAGCCGGCCGGCCCGTCACCCAACCGCCAGACCATGGTGCCCAGCACGGTGACCAGCAGCCCCAGGCTGAGCGCGTCCGGGCCGGCGTACCAGGCCAGGCCCACCGTCAACACGCCGCCGGCGATCAGTGGCACCAGCGGAGGGTGCGCGCCGCTGCGTCGCACCGCGCGGGCCATCTCCCAGGTGCCGACGGCGACCGCGGCGGCGATCACCGGCAGGAAGGCCAACGGATAGAAGGCCAGCGGCACCACGATCAACGCGCCGAGGCCGAGCCCGACCCCGATCGCCGCGGGCAGGTTGCGCCCCGCCCGCCCGGTGCCCACCTGCTGGGTGGCCGGTCGGTCGAGGCTGGCCCGACGTCGCCCCTTCGACCGTCGACCGGTCGTCGGCTCCGGATCCACAACCGGCTCCGGATCCGGCCCGATCTCGGCCCCGATGGGCGCCAACTGCGTGGTCGGGTAATCGGCGTCGTCGTCATGACGGAACGGCCCGTCGAACGGTCCCGGGCCGTTGTACCGGCCGGGCTCGTCGAACGGCGGGAGGCCGCCGCGGGAGGGGGCACCGTCCGCACCGGCGGGCGCGCGGTCGCCGTAGCGGTCACCGCGACCCCGGTCGTCGTACCGGTCGGGCTGGTTGCGGTCGTCGACGTGCCGGTCCCGGTCGTCGAAACGGTCGTCCGGGCGGACCGGGCGGCCACGCTCGTCGTACGGGTCCGCGGGCCACGGTTCAGCGGACGGCCGGGCGTGCGGATCGGCGTACAGCTCAGGGCCGGCGGCCGGACGGCGGCTCCACTGGCCGGCCTCCAGGTCCTGGTCCGGCCAGGGCAGCGCCACCGGGCGCTCCGGCCGGTCCCAGCCGCGAGGCTCGCTGCCGTAGGGGTCGGGGTGGGACATCACGCACCGCGAAGCGGCACGAGAACCACCACATGACGCAAGACCACAAGCATCCCCTACACGTGCGATGTTCCTCCGATTGACCGCCCCGACGGTCGGTCGATCCCCGGTGTTCACCACCCGGTGGCCGGGAATCCTGCCGAGCCTACTGCACACGCCGGATCGGCACGGCGGACGAGGCACGCCCACCGACGCCACCCGGCACCCCCGGCCCGCCGGCCAGCGACGCACACCCATCCGGTACGGCAGACAGCAGGCAATCCGCAGCCGTCGATCCGACTCGTCCGGTGCGCGATCGGTTACTGAGCGAACCCACCCGGCGTGGTCCGCTGGTGCCGCGCGCTGGACACTGGCGAGCAGTTCGCCGAGAGCACCAGGACCGTCTGGATCCCCTGCTGACCCAGGAATGGAACGAGGCCCGTTCCCGACGTCGGGAACGGGCCTCGGAGCATGGGTCACACCTCGAGCAGCTCGGTTTCCTTGTGCTTCACCAGGTCGTCGATGCTGGCCACGTACCGCTGGGTCAGGTCGTCGAGTTCCTTCTCGGCGCGGCGGCCGTCGTCCTCGCCGGCCTCGCCGTCCTTGACGACCCGGTCCAGCTCCTCCTTGCCACGGCGGCGGACGTTGCGGATCGCCACCTTGGCCTCCTCGCCCTTGTGCCGAGCCACCTTGATCATGTCGCGGCGGCGTTCCTCGGTCATCTGCGGGAGCAGGATGCGCAGCTGGTTGCCCTCGTTGTTCGGGTTCACCCCGAGGTCCGAGTCGCGGATCGCCTTCTCCATCGCATTGATCTGCGAGTTGTCGTACGGCTTGATGATGGCCATCCGCGGCTCGGGGACCGCGATGGACGCCATCTGCGTCAGCGGCGTGGGCGTGCCGTAGTAGTCGATGATGACCTTGGAGAACATGGCGGCGTTGGCGCGACCGGTACGGATGGCGCCGAACTCCTCCTTGGCGTGCTCAACCGCACGCTCCATCTTCTCCTCGGCCTCGAGGAGGGTGTCGTCGATCACCGGTCTCCTCGCCTCCTTCTGTGCTCGTGGTGGGCTCTGCTGAAAGTCGTCAGACCGCTGTCGTCGTCGCCGATGGGGCGGGACTCAGGCGGTGATCAGGGTGCCGATCTTGTCGCCACCCACCGCGCGGATGATGGTGTCGTCACCCTGCGCGCCAAAGACCAGCATCGGCAGGCCGTTCTCCATGCAGAGGCTGAACGCCGCCGCGTCGGCCACCCGCAGGTTGCGGCGCAGCACCTCGGAGAAGGTGATCGAGTCGAGCTTACTGGCGGTGGGGTCGATCCGCGGGTCGGCGGTGTAGACGCCGTCCACGCCGTTCTTGCTCATCAGCACCACGTCGGCCCGGATCTCCAGCGCCCGCTGGGCGGCCACAGTGTCGGTGGAGAAGTACGGCATCCCGGCGCCGGCGCCGAAGATGACCACGCGGCCCTTCTCCAGGTGCCGGATGGCCCGCAGCGGGATGTACGGCTCGGCGACCTGGGCCATCGTGATGGCGCTCTGCACCCGGGTCTCGATGCCCTCCTTCTCCAGGAAGTCCTGGAGCGCGAGGCAGTTCATCACCGTGCCGAGCATGCCCATGTAGTCGGCGCGGGCCCGGTCCATCCCACGCTTCTGCAGCTCCGCGCCGCGGAAGAAGTTGCCTCCGCCGACCACCACGGAGACCTGCACGCCGCGGCGGACCACTGTGGCGATCTGCCGGGCGATGGCCTGGACGACGTCCGGGTCGACGCCGATCGCGCCGCCACCGAAGACCTCACCGGAGAGCTTCAGCACCACCCGGCGGGCGCGCCCCGGCGGCGGTGCCGTCGGATCGTCCAGCTCCAGCGTCCGGTCACTCACAACCTGCGTCATCCGCCCCGCCCTTCCCCACGCGCACGCCCCGTGCGGCGCGTACCGCGAACCTGCCGCTGCCGACCCTATGTGACGAGGAGGCCGCGGTGCCTGTCACGTACACCGGCGGCCTCCTCGTTGACGTCTTCTGCCCACGGGCGCGCGTGGCGCCCGGTGGCGGCTCAGGCCTGGCCGACCTCGAACCGCACGAAGCGGGTGACCTCGATGCCGGCCTCGGCCAGCAGCTGCTTCACCGACTTCTTGTTGTCGGAGACGGACGACTGCTCGATCAGGACGAAGTCCTTGAAGAAGGAGTTGACCCGACCCTCGATGATCTTCGGCAGGGCCGCCTCGGGCTTGTTCTCCTCGCGGGCGGTCTGCTCGGCGATGCGCCGCTCGGACTCGACGACCTCGGCCGGAACCTCGTCCCGGGTGAGGTACTTCGGCCGCATCGCGGCGATCTGCATCGCCACACCACGGGCGTCGGCGTCGCCGGCCTCGTCGGTCTTGCCGGTGTACGACACCAGCACGCCGACGGCCGGAGGCAGGTCCTGGGCCTTGCGGTGCAGGTAGACGGCGGTGGTGCCCTCGACCCGGGCGAACCGGTTGAGCACCAGCTTCTCGCCGATCTTGGCGGACTGCTCCTGGATCAGGTCCGCGATGACCTTGCCGTCGAGCTCGGAGGCGAGCAGCTCCTCGGCGGAGTTCACGCCGGCGCGCTCACCGTGCTCGACCAGCTGCTGGCCCAGCGCGATGAACGACTCGGTCTTGGCGACGAAGTCGGTCTCGCAGTTGAGCTCGAGCAGCGCCTTGCCAGAGTGGGCGACCAGGCCGTTCGCGGCCGTACGGCCGGCCCGCTTGCCGACGTCCTTGGCGCCCTTGACGCGCAGGATCTCGACGGCCTTGTCGAAGTCGCCCTCGGCCTCGGTCAGCGCCTTCTTGCTGTCCATCATGCCGGCGCCGGTGAGGTCGCGGAGCTTCTTGACGTCCGCGGCGGTGATTTGGGACATGGCTCTCTCTTCGATGTTGAGACGGCGTGTGGATGGTCAGAGGTGCCGGTTACCCGGATCCGGGCCGATAGTGCCCGGCGTACCGTCGCTGCCCGCCGTCCGCGGAAAAGGTAGGGGGGGGCGCGTCGGTGGGATGACTCCCCGGGGGGGGCCGCCCGCGGCGCGGGGGGGGGCGGCGC
>NZ_JBEZEH010000060.1:0-31942 GCF_040648775.1 Micromonospora sp. NPDC049089 | reverse complement strand
ATCTCCAGTGCCAGCCCGCACTGAACGACGCCTGCGCGTAGTGGCGGCTCGCGGGAATGTGACGCCCTGGCGGCAGCCGGGGGACGGGCTGCCGCCGATCCTTCCCCGCGAGAGCCAAGGACTCATCAACGGTGACGACGACCCTCACTCCCCCAACCCCGGGCGCCAACAAGCGAGCGCCCGGTCGATCCCCAACGCCGAGGCGCGGTACCGCCGCCCGCGGTCGGCCCGGCGACGGCCGGTTCGTCGCCGTCTGCCTGCTACCGGCGTTGGCACTGTTCGCGCTGTTCATGATCTGGCCGACGGTGAGCGTGTTCCGGATGTCGCTCTACACCTGGAGCGGCTATTCGGCACAGATGCGGTTCGTCGGCCTGGACAACTTCAGCAAGCTGATCGACGACGAGCAGTTCCTGCGCGCATTCCAGAACACAGTCGCGCTGCTCGTGGTCGTGACCGTGGTGACGATGGGGATGGGCCTGTTCCTCGCGGCCGTCATGACCCGCCAGAAGCTGCGCGGCCACACCTTCTACCGGTTCGTGCTCTACATCCCGAACGTGCTCTCGGTCGTCGTCATCGCGGCCATCTTCTCGGCCGTCTACGACCAGGAGAACGGCCTGCTCAACGGCACACTCCGGGCGCTCTCGCTGGACGGCCTGCAGCAGGTGTGGCTGGGTGACCAGAAGCTGGTGCTCTACTCGGTCGCGATCGCGATGCTGTGGCAGTCACTGGGCTACTACATGGTCATCTACATGTCCAGCATGGCGAGCATCCCGGAGGAGTTGTACGAGGCCTCGGCGCTCGACGGCGCGGCGGCCACCCGGCAGTTCTTCGCCGTCACGCTGCCGCTGATCTGGCAGAACCTGCGCACGACGCTGACCTTCTTCATCCTCAGCGCGGTCAACCTCAGCTTCGTACTGGTTCGGGCGATGACCGGTGGCGGCCCGGACGGCGCCTCCGAGGTGCTGCTCAGCTACATGTACAAGCAGGCGTACACGAACTCGGCCTACGGCTACGGCATGGCCATCGGCGTGGTGATCTTCGCTTTCTCGTTCCTCGTGTCGCTCCTGGTGAGCCGCGCGACCCGGCGTGAGCCCCTCCAGTTCTAGAGGACACTCCCATGACCACGATCAACAAATCCGGTCCGCGGCCCGGCCGTGGCCTCACCCACCTGCTCGTCGGTGGGATCACCCTGCTCATCATGATCCCGGTCGGCTGGGTGCTGGTGGCCTCGCTGAAGCGCAAGAGCGAGTTCTTCGGCAGCCCCTGGACCCTGCCCGAAGGCCTGCACCTGCAGAACTACGTCGACGCGTTCGGCGGCGCCCAGATGGGCCGCTACTTCGCCACGTCGGTCCTGGTCACCCTCCTCGGCCTGGTCTTCGTGCTGGCGGTCTCGGTGCCGGCGGCGTACGTCGTCGCCCGGTACGAGTTCCGTGGCAAGAGCATCGTCGAGGTGGCGTTGCTCGCCGGACTCTTCGTCAACGTCAACTACATCGTGGTGCCGATCTTCCTGATGCTTGTCGACTGGGACCGTGCGTTGGTCGACGTGTTCCCGGACGGGTTCTTCCTCGACAACCCGGCGGTGCTCTCGCTGGTCTACGCGGCGACCTCGATCCCGTTCACGATCTACCTGTTGAGTGCGTACTTCCGGTCGATTCCAGGGGACTTCGAGGAGGCCGCACTGCTGGACGGGGCATCCCGGTTCCGGATCATGACGCGGGTGATGCTGCCGATGGCCCGACCGGCGGTCACCACGGTGATCCTGTTCAACTTCCTGGCCTACTGGAACGACTTCGTCATCGCGCTGACGCTGCTGCCCGGCGAGGGCAAGACGTTGCAGGTCGGCCTGCTCAATCTGATGGCCGCCCAGAAGGCGGCTGCGGACCCTGGGCGGCTCTACGCCGGCATGGTCATCGTCATCGTGCCGGTGCTCCTCCTGTACGCGCTGATCCAGCGACGCCTGATCCAGGGCATGGCCGCCGGTGGTGTCAAGGGCTGAGGCCCGAGAAAGGGATGTCATGAAGGAACCGACACGTGCCGCTCTGCTCGTCGTCGCCCGGCTGCTGCTCGCGCTCGCCTGTGTCGTCACCGTGGTGGTCGTCCGACCCACGGTCGGGTGGGGCAACCTCGCGATCATGCTCGTGGCGCTCGCCGTCCTGATCGGTCTTCTCGCGGACTACAACAGAAAGTTCCGGTGAGCCGCGGCGTGCGGCGGGCCCGAGCTCCGCCGGGGGCGTTCCCTCCCGGCGTACGAACGAGACAGCGCAAGGAATTGAAAGACTCCCCCACCCCCCGACCACGCCCACGGTTAGGACTCTCGATGCGCCTGTTCAGGTCCTCGTTGGTGGCTTTGACCACGCTAGCCACCGCAGTACTGGTCGCCGCGCCCCCCGCCGCGGCAGCCGCCACGAACTACTACGTCGACTGCTCCGCGAGCACATCGGGCAGCGGCACCCAGGCCAGCCCCTGGAACAGCTTCACACCGGTGAACGCCAAGACGTTCGCCGCCGGAGATCAGATCCTGATCCGGCGGGGCACGACCTGCGCCAACCAGCAACTCTTTCCCAAGGGTTCCGGCGCGGCCGGCGCACCGATCATCATCGACGCGTACGGCAGTGGCGCCAAACCGGTACTGGCCGGCAACGGGGCTGTCGTCGACGTCGTGAAGCTCTACAACCAGCAGTACTGGGAGATCCGTAACCTGGATATCTCCAACAAGGGGTCGGCGATCGCCACCCGCCGCGGCGTGCACATCATCCGCGAGAACTCCGGCACCGGCACCTACTACCGGGTGACCGGGCTGAGCGTCCACGACGTCAACGGTAACCAGACCAAGAAGGACGACGACGCCAGCGCCGGCATCTTCTTCGAGGTCCTCGGACACACGGTGCAGACGAAGTTCGACGACGTGCTGATCAACAACAACACGATCGCCACCGTCGACCGCTACGGCATCCACTTCTGGACCCGCTGGATGGTCCGGCCGGAGCTGGCCAATCCCAACTGCGGCTCCACCTGCGGCACCTGGCTTCCGCAGACCCGGGTCGTCGTCCGCGGCAACACGGTCACCGACATCGGCGGCGACGCCATCGACGTGCACCACACCCAGAGCGCCCTGGTCGAGAACAACCGGGTCGACGGCTTCCGGGTCCGCGAGCCCGCGCAGTGCGCCGCCGGCATCTGGGGCTGGAACATCAACGACGCCCTGTTCCAGTTCAACGAGGTCAGCGGCGGCCGGAGCACCTGCGACGGGCAGGGCTTCGACCTGGACGAGGGCAACATCCGCACCATCTACCAGTACAACTACAGCCACGACAACGAGGGCGGCTTCATCCTGCTCTGCAACGGTGGGGGTTCGACCACCAAAGACAACATCGTGCGCTACAACATCAGCCAGAACGACAGAGGCCAGATCTTCGACCTGGTCTGCGGCAAGCTCACCAACACGAAGATCTACAACAACGTCTTCTACGTGGGCCAGGCGGCCCAGATCATCAACAACAGCAACGGCTCGACGGGCGCCAACGCCGAGTTCTACAACAACATCTTCTATGTGACCACGACCCAGGCCAGCTACAACGCCGGGGGGCTGCTGTTCGACTCCAACGTGTTCTACGGCCAGCACCCGGCCGGCGAGCCCGCCGACCCGAACAAGATCACGGCCGACCCGCTGTTCGTCGCGCCGGGCGCCGCCACCTCGATCGGTGACGCCGGCGGCTACCGGCTCCGCGCCGGCTCGCCGGCGCTGGCCAGTGGCCAGGTCATGACCAGCCCGGGCAGCCGCGACTACTTCGGCAGCACCGTCACCCCGGGTTGCCGTCCGGACCGGGGCGCACACCAGCTGAGCACCGTCTGCGTGCCCAGCGCCGGCGTCATTCCCCGCACCGGCTGGTCGCTGAAGTACGTGGACAGCCAGGAGACGGCCGCCGAGAACGGGGCCGCGACCAACGCCTTCGACGGCAACCTCAGCACCATCTGGCACACGAAGTACACCGGCGGTAACGCCCCGATGCCCCACGAGATCCACATCAACCTCGGGGCGAGCTACTCCGTCTCCGGTATCCGCTACCTGCCCCGGCAGGACGGAGGCTCCGGCGCTGCCAACGGACGCATCGGCCAGTACGAGGCCTACGTCAGCACTGACGGCGTCAACTGGGGAACCGCCGTGGCCACCGGCACCTTCGCCAACAACGCCAGCCAGAAGGAGGTCCGGTTCACCGCGAAAACGGGCCAGTATCTGCGACTGCGCGCCCTGAGCGAGGTCAACGGCAACCCGTGGACCACCGCCGCGGAGATCTACGCCCTCAACTGACCGGCACATCAGGGAGCCTCCGGCATCACGCCGGAGGCTCCTTGGCGTACCCATGGTTGGGCTCACCACCTCGGGGTGGCGCAACCGCCTCGGTCACCGCCAGACCCTGTCCGCGATGTCGTAGACCATCGTGCGGTCGACCTGCTTCGGAAGCGACTGGCCGAGCCGCCACGACCCGGACGTGGCGTGTAGATCGACAGTCACCGAGCCCGCCGTCGCGGCGCCCAACTGGCCGACCCAATGCCGGCTCTCCTCGATCAGCCTCTGCACGGCCTCGACGTCGGGCGCCGTCACCTCCACCACCGTGGTGTCGACAAGCGCCGAGCCGACCAGCAAGGCCAGGAGCCGGCCGAGGACCGCCGCGGGCACCGCGCGGTCCGTCGTTTCGACGAGCACGTAGCAGTCGTCGTGCCCGGAGAACAGCAGGCGTGAGCCTGCCAGCGTGGGCAGGACCGGCTCGTCGTACGTGGCCGTTCCGATGACGACGATCATCTCGTCGACCCGCTCGGCGGAAGGCGTACCTGGCACGTCGACAAGTGTCAGCTCGTAGGGGTACCAGCCGGCCAGGAACCGGGGCAGCTGCTCCCGGCGGATCAGCAGGGTCTCTTCGCTGAGGCCGACGACCCCGGCCGCCAGCGCAGCGACCTGGTGCGTCTCGAAACTGACGCCCTGCTCCGCCGCGATCCGCGACGGCCGCCACTGCTGATACTCCTCGTCCAGGAAGCTGTTGGTCTCCAGGCCGACTACCATGATGGTGTCGTTCCCGGCGAGCATGAGCACGTCGGCCAGCTCGGCGGCCTGCGCCGCGGTCGCGGTCACCATCCAGGAGCCGCCTGCCTCGCGAACGCTGAAGCTCAACGGAAAGGGCGCGCGTTCCAGTCCCACGCTGTTGGTGGAGAACGCGCCGTGGGGTCCGACCTCTATCGTCGCGGCGCCGTCCCCGGCGATCGGGTAGCCGATCTCGGTGAGGTCCACCCGCAGGTCGGCGACGGTGAGCTGCGGGTTCAGGGCCCTTGTCACGGTGTCGGTGAGCGGTCGATGGGCGACGACGTGCTCGACTGCCGCACGGTCCACCGCCATCTCGTAGTAGTCGGCGGCGAACTCCACGAAGCGGTCGACGATGTCGTCGAACAGGATGTCGAGCAAGCCGGACCCGTCCGGGCCGGCGTCGTCGTACGGCCCGCTCGGTGGTGGGAAGGCGATGCCGTCGCCGGCGTGCCAGCGATCGTCCCCCGCGAGCCGCCACAGCACGGTCGTCGCGACGAGTTGCCCGTCCTCGTCGCAGAAGGCGGGTTCCGTCAGCTGTGGACGCAGCACCTCCGGTACCCCGTCGACCAGGGCCGGCCACAGCTCGTGGTTCGGATGACAGTACGGCGACATCGCCGACTCATGATCGAAGAGTCGGATGAATGCGCCGTCGGCGGTGAACACGACGGCCCACTCGTCGCCGCTGCCGTTACTCATCGACGCCGCCTCGTCCGGGCCCCAGTTCGAGGTGTAGGCGTAGTAGGGATCCCCGCCGTCGATGATGCGCTCGAGCACTGCCAGCGCCTTGCAGCGCTGCCGCAGCAGGTCGATGTCGGGAAGTTTGGCGGCGACGTCGTAGGCGGTCACCGGGTCACCCTAGTGAGGCGGCAGCACCCCGGTCCCGGGGGCGAGGACCCGGGTGAAGAACGCCAGGGTGTCGCGGATCAGCGGCTCCAGCGGCACCCCGCCGAAGCAGTGGTCGGCCCCCTGCACCACCGACAACTCGACCTCGGCACCCGCCTTGGTCAACGCTGCGGCAAGTTCTTCGCTCTGCCCCACCGGTACGACCAGGTCCTGGTCGCCGTGGATCAGCAGCATCGGTGGGGCCTGGCCGGTGACGTAGGTGATCGGACTTGCCGCCCGGCCCAGCCCCGGGTTGCCTGGCAACGGGGCGCCGATCAGGAGCGACTCGGGTGAGTCGTCCGCGTCGTGGTCGATCGTCCCGGACGGGTGCGCCTGCGACTGCATGGCCAATAGGTTCGACGGCGCGTACCAGCAGACCGCTGCCCGAACGCGGGTGTCGTCCTGGTCGTCCCCCGTCAGCGCGACCATCGACGCCAGGTGACCACCGGCCGACTCGCCCCACACCCCGATCCGCTCGCCGTCCACGCCCACCGTGCCGCCGTGCCGGCGCAACCAACGCACCGCCGCCTTGACGTCGTCGAGTTGGGCGGGGAAGTGCGCCTCGCCGCTGAGCCGGTACTGCACGGAGGCGACAGCGAACCCGGCCCGGATGGCGGCGGTGAACGGATCCACAGTCATCAACCAGTCCGGCGGCTGCTTGGGCGAGCCGAACAGCCACGCGCCGCCGTGGATCCACACCAGGACCGGGGCCGGTCGGGGTGCCGTCACCGGCACGACGAGGTCCAACGTCAGCGGGCGGAAGCCCGGGACCTCGTGCACGACGAAGTCACGGTGCTCAATCCGGTCGTTCCAGCGCGGGGGTTCCGACTCGGTCATCGCGTCATCGTCGCACCGACGGTCCGGGCGTGCCGACCAGCCGACCATCCCCGGACCGGAACCACCAGCGTCGGTACGCTCCGCGCCGGCCTCTGCCGAGCTCACGGCGAGCCCGGCAGACAGACAGCCCATTGATACCGTGGGTTACGAGGCGTGTCTGTTGCGTTCGAGGGCCACGACCGGGCCGAGATGAGAAGGATGGAGCAGCACATGATCGTTCCGCAGGGGTTCCGCGCGGTGGTCGCGAACGCCGGGCTCAAGGACGACGAGGACGACTTCACCGCCCTGGTCTCCGAGGTGCCTGCGGTCAGCGCCGCGGTATTCACCCGCTCCCGGTTCGCCGGCCCTAGCGTCGTGCTCAGCCGTTCGGCGGCGTCGACGTCGTCTGCCCGCGGCGTCGTGGTGCTCTCCCGCAACGCGAACGTGGCCACCGGCAAAGAAGGGCTGGAGAACGCCCGAGAGGTGCGGTCCACGGTCGCTCGCGCCGTCGGTCTGGACGACGACGAGCTGCTCATCGCGTCGACCGGGGTGATCGGCAAGCAATATCCGATGCCGAGGGTCCGGCAGCGCCTGGCCGAGCTTCGGTGGCCCTTTCCGCCTGCCGATTTCGACCGGGTCGCGCGGGCGATCATGACCACCGACACCACGCCCAAGGTGGTGCGGGTCAGCTGCGGGGCGGCGAGCATCGTCGGCGTCGCGAAGGGCGTCGGCATGATCGAACCGAACATGGCGACCCTGTTGACGTTCTTCTGCACGGACGCCCGCATCGAGTCGGCCGACCTGGACCGGGTGTTCCGGTCGGTCATCGCTCGCACGTTCAACGCGGTCAGCATCGACACCGACACCTCCACCAGCGACACCGCTGCCATCTTCGCCAACGGCCTGGCCGGGCCGGTCGATCTGGACGAGTTCGAGCAGGCGTTGTACTCCGTCGCACTGGACCTGGTGCGGATGGTCGCCCGCGACGGTGAGGGTGCCAGCAAGCTCATCGAGGTCCGGGTCGGCGGTGCCCGCGACGGCGAGCAGGCCAAGCGGGTGGGCAAGGCCATCGTCAACTCGCCGCTGGTCAAGACGGCCGTGCACGGCGCGGACCCGAACTGGGGCCGGGTGGCCATGGCGATCGGCAAGTGCGAGGACGACGAGGACATCGACCAGGAACGGGTACGGATCGGTTTCGGCGGTATCGAGGTCTATCCGGCGCAGGCCACTGAGGAGACCCTGGTTCGGCTGCGGCGCCACCTCGAAGGCGACGACGTCGTGATCGAGGTCGACCTGGGGATCGGCGACGGCGCTTTCACCGTGTACGGGTGCGACCTCACTGACGGATACATCCGGATCAACGCTGACTACACCACCTGAGTGCCGACGCATCCGGGCGGTACCCCACGAGGTACCGCCCGGATGGTCGTGGCCGAACCGCGCGGGTCAGCGGGACGCCAGCAGGAACACCCCGACCAGCGCCAGGACGACACCTGCCCACTGCACCCGGGTGGCGCGTTCGCGCAACACGACCCGCGCGAGCAGGAGCGTGCTGACCGGGTAGAGCGATGCCAGCAGGCCCACCACGGACAGGTAGCCCTCACGGACCGCCAGCAGATACAGCACGCTCGACAGCATGTCCAGACCACCGGAGAGCAGGGCCAGCAGCACCGTGTTCCGGGGGGCTCTGATCGGCCAACGACCGATCGGCCAGGCGAGCACGAGCAGTGTCAACGAGGCGCATCTGGCGGCCACCAGTGGCCACAGCCCCGACCCGTCCCCGGTACGGGACAGCAGCACGAAGAACAGGCCGAAGCCGGCACCGGCCGCCAACGCACCGGCCACGGTCCGCAGGTGCGATTGTCGACCCGGCCGGTCGCCGCCCGAGGTGACCGAGACGCAGGGGATGGCGATCAGTCCGCAGGCCAGTCCGGCCGCCCCGATCACCGACACGGTGTCCCCACCGGCCAGGCCGACGAGGACGGGCAGGATCGCGGCCATGGCGGCGGTGGTCGGAGCGACCACGCTCATCACTCCGTGGGCGAGGCAGTGATAGAGCAGCATGGCGCCGACGCTGCCGGCCAACCCGGCCAGTGCCCCCCAGCCGGCGTCGGCGGCCCGGAGGTCTCCGCCGCCAACGGTCCCGACGAACACCACGGCGGTCGCCAGCCCTGCCATGTTCGACCAGAGCACGACGGTCACCGCCGCGGCGCGCTTGGTGGCGAAGCCGCCGACGAAGTCGGCGGCTCCCAGAACCGTTGCCGAAGCCAGCGACATCAGAATGCTGAACATGTTCCGCCTTGGGTTGTCGGTGGCCGGATCAGTGAGATGTCAGATAGCCCCCCATTGACGTGAAGTAGGCGCGCGCCGGCAGCTCCGTGCCATCGTCCGTGCGCACCTGGAGGATCCTCAACCCCTGCTCACGTCCGGTGTGGGCATCCGGTCCGCACACCACGACCACGCCGTTTCCCTCGGGGCAGAAGATCCGGCCCGGCGTCCCTCCGTAGCGCTTGGACGACACAGCCGCTGCGGTAACTCGCAGCCGGACACCGTTGTGGTAGGCAAAAGCGTTCGGGTAGGGGTCGCTCTGCGCCCGGATCAGATTGGCCAACCGGTCGGCCGGCCACGTCCAGTGGATTCGGCTGTCCTCCACCGATCGCTTGTGGAAGAACGTCGCCTGGGCCGGGTCCTGGCTGATCCACTGCCCGGTGCCGCTCTCGATGAGGTCCAGCGCCGACAGGGTGATCTCCGGGAAAATCTCGATGGTGCGCTCGAACAGGTTCGTCACAGTGTCCTTGTCGCTCACCTCGACCCGGCGCTGCAACACGATCTCGCCGAGGTCGAAATCATCGTTCATGAAGTGCACGGTGACCCCGACCTCGCGTTCACCGTTGATCATCGCCCAGTTCAGTGGGGCGAAGCCGCCGTAACGAGGCAGCAGGGCGTCGTGGACGTTGATCGCCCCGTGCCGCGCCAGGCCGTACACGGCCGGCGACAGCCAGGTCCGCCAGTCCGACGACACGATGATGTCCGGGGCCAGCTCCCGCAGCCGTGCGGCGACCTCGTCGTCATTGGCGTACTGACGGACCAGGATCGGCAGGTCGTGCTTCTCGGCCAGGTCGACCACCGAGTCGTTCCAGATGGTTTCGTACTCGTGCCCGCTGTCGGGATGGGTGATGACCTGCACCACCTCATGGCGGGAGTCCATCAGCGCCTGCAGCACTCGATGCCCCCACGTCTGGTAGCCCATGAACACTACTCGCACGGGTGTCGCTCCTCTCTGCTTCTCAGGCCCGGTGGCCGGCGGTCAGCGGCAGCGACCACACGTAGGCGAAGCCGGCACCCGCCTGGTGATCGAACTGGTCGCCGGCTTCGTAGGTGGCCATCGCCCGGCTGTAGCGGGAGTTCGGTGAGGACCGACTGACCACCGTGCAGTTCCCCTTGAACATGTCCACGGCGATCTCGCCGGTCACCGCCGGCTGAAGGGTCGCCACGAATCCGTCGAGGGCCCGACGCAGGTCGCTGAACCAGTACCCGTAGTAGACGAGTTCGGCGTATCGCAGGGCGATGGACTGCTTGTGGTGCAGTGTTTCGCGGTCCAGCACCAGCGACTCCAACTCCGCGTGCGCGGCCATCAGCACGGTTGCCGCCGGCGCCTCGTAGATGCCCCGGGTCTTGAATCCGACGATCCGGCTCTCGGTGATGTCGATCCGACCGATGCCGTGCGGCGCCGCGAGCGCGTTGAGGCGGCCGACCAGAGTGCTCAGACCCAGCGACTGACCGTCGAGGCTCACCGGAACACCCCCGGTGAAGCCGATCCGTACGCGGGTCGGCTCGTCCGGTGCCTGGCGAGGATCACCGGTCAGCTGCCACGCGTCGGCCGGCGGCGGCTGGGCGACGTCGTCGAGCTCGCCACACTCGATACTGGTCCCCCAGACGTTCGTGTCGATGCTGTAGGGCTTCTCCTTGCCGACAGGCACCGGGATGCCGTGCTTCTCGGCGTAGGCCAGCTCGTCCTCGCGGGTCTTCAACTCCCAGTCGATCACCGGTGCCAGCACCGTCAGCGACGGGTCGAGCGCCGCCACACTGGTGAAGAAGCGGACCTGGTCATTGCCCTTGCCCGTGGCGCCGTGCGCTACCGCGTCCGCGCCGACGGCGTGCGCGATCTCGACCATCCGCTGTGCGATCAGGGGTCGGGACAGCGGCGCGGCCAGCAGGTACTTGTTCTCGTACCGGGCGTGTGCCTGGAGGGCGGGCAACGCGAAGTCGGTCAGGAACCGATCGGTCAGTGGCTCCGCCCGTACCTCGGACGCGCCGGTCCGCAGGGCGCGCTCGCGCACGTCCGGTACGGATTCGAGCTGCCCGATGTCGGCGCAGAAGGCGATCACCTCGGCGTCGTACCGGTCGCGCAGCCAGTGCAGCGCCACCGATGTGTCCAGGCCACCGGAGTAGGCGAGAACGATCTTCATGACTGCTCCTGTCCAGGGTGGTCGTGCGCGAGTTCGTCGAGGACAGCGGCGAGTGTCTTGTCGATCGGGGCGCCGCCCGCCACGTCGTCGGCACCGCGCAGCGTGCCGGCGCGGGCCGCGGCCAGGCCGTCGCGACGGGTACGGCTCCAGCCACGGTGTGCGGTGGAACTGGTGCGCAGCTCCGCAGCGACGTCCATAACGCTGGCGGTGGAGGTGCCACCACCACTGGTGTAGCCGTTCACGGCGTTCAGTGGCGCGAGCAGCTCACCGAGCACGTCCACGGCGACCGGATGGCCCTCGTCGGCCAGCATCGACGACACCAGCTCGAGGTCGCGCAGCGTCGCCTGCCGGCTGATCAGCTGACCGACCACCTTGCCGACGATGTGATGCGACTGGCGGAACGACACCCCGGCCGCCGACACGAGATGGTTGGCCAGCTCGGTGGCGGTCGAGAAGTTGTCCCAGCACAGCTCCTCGCCGCGCTGCGGGTCGAAGCGAAGAGTACGGGTCTGGCTCTCCACCACGCGCAGGGTGGACAGGTACGAGTCGATGCTCTGCCACAGGAACGGCTTGTCCTCCTGGAGGTCGCAGCTGTACCCGAGCGTGACGCCCTTGACCGCTGTCAGCAGTTGCACCAGCACTCCGGTGGCCCGGCCGGACCGTCCGCGTACCAGCTCGGCGACCACCGGGTTCTTCTTCTGCGGCATGATGGAACTGCCCGTGGTGAAGGCGTCCCCCACCTCGCAGAGCCGGTACTCGTGACCGCTCCACATGACGATCTCTTCCGCCATGCGTGACAGGTTGTTGCTGCCGAGGGCGAAGGCCGCAGCCGCTTCGATCATGTGGTCGCGGGCGCTGGTGGCGTCCAGGGCGTGGCTGAGCACCCGGTCGAAGCCCAGGAGCTGTGCGGTCGCCTCACGGTCGAGCGGGAAGGAGGTGCCGGCGAGCGCGCAGGCTCCGAGCGGTGACTCGTTGACCCGACCGAAGGCGTCCCGCAGACGGCGCACATCACGCAGCAGCGCGCTGGCGTGTGCCGTCCGCCAGAAGGCGACGCTGATCGGCTGGGCGGCCTGGCTGTGGGTGTACCCCGGCAGCACCGTGCGGAAATCCTGATCGGTGAGCTGCGTCAGCCGGTCGATCAGGTCGAGGTTGGCGTCGATCGCCTCGAGGAGGACGTCGCGGAGGTACATCCGGGCATCGGTGGACACCTGATCGTTGCGGGACCGGGCCGTGTGCATCCGGCCACCGACGTCCAGCCCCAGCTCCTCGATGACCATCTGCTCGACGTTGAGGTGGACGTCCTCGTACTCGGCTCGCAGCGTGAGCGCGCCGTCTCGATGTTGCTGGTCCAGCTTGGCCAACGTCGCGACGATGGATCGCGCCGCATCCTGCGGGACGATGCCCTGACGGGCCAGCAGCAGCACGTGTGCGATGTTCTGCCACAGGTCGTGTGGGATCAGCCGGACGTCGATGTCAACAGTGAGCGTGTAGTCGAGCACCTCGGGTGTGATGTCTTCCTCGAAGCGACCGCCCCAGAGCTTCTGGGTCATCGGACACGCCTTTCCGGGCCCGTCGGGACCTCATGTCGCAACGCCATGGCTTTTGTTTTGCGCAGGCGTCATCCATTCTGCGGCCAATTGAGCGCAGAATTGTCGAACAATTGTTTTCTATTGAGGCGGTGCAGCCCGGCTCACCGACCAGTGCGGATTAGGGCAGCGACTACCACAGGTCGACGACAAAGGCGACCGGGATATGCTGCGAATTTCGGGAGGAGGTCGCGTCGGATGCTCGTGGCTTTATGGCGACCGCCTGTTTCCGTTTGTCACAACCCCGACATCTGGCGGGCCGACCCTCCATGCAGTCGACCAACATCCCGGGACCGAGTGGGGACCGGCGCAGGCAATGGCGTCGACGAAAGCAGCGCTTCCGTCGAGCTGATCACTCTTTGTCTGATTTCAAACACCCCGCGTATTGTTCACGTCTCTGACCTGCCGATATGCCCGAGCCCCAGCCCGCACTGACCGTCCACGTGCGACCACACTATGTCAGGGGGCGTTGGGGCGGGTGCCCCTTCTCGCCATCTGGGAGCGATTCTCGATGCGGTGGGGACAGCACCCCCGACGGTGAGTAGAAATTGACCGAAACATGCGCTGATCGCCAGCTGGGCCGGCGTTGAACGAACAACAAGGCTTCGAAATTGCGGCTATTGACATTGAGCGCGATGATGCACAAAATGAGGGTTATCTGAGCAAGGCCGGCGCAGCAATGGCCCGCCATTGCCACCAGCCGCGCTCCTGTCGTACTGTGCTTGACGATCCCGCCGCTCTTCGCCGTACGCCGGCGTGTCTTGAGCTGCCCGGCCGGTCTTGCGGCACCGCTACGCCGGGAGCGACACCAACCAGTCGGAAGAGCGGAAGCGAATGTCAGCGGAATTGAGCACGCAGACCTATTTCAGCCTCGACGTCTCCGAGGGCGTGGCCGTGGTGGAGTTCTCCGAGGGCCACCGGCACAACATGTGGTCGATGCCCCGGATGCGGGCGCTGACCGAGACGGTTCGCGAGCTCGACGCCCCGGACGTCCGTGCGGTCGTGCTGTTCAGCGGCGTCGACAGGTCCTTCGGCGTGGGGGGCGACTTCCACGAGACGTCGACGTTCCGAGGCGGCGACGAGGTCGATGAGTGGATTGATCACATCACCGACCTGTACGTCGCCTGTCTACAGCTCAACCGCCCACTGGTGGTGGCGATCGACGGCTTCGCGATCGGTATCGGGCTACAGATCGCGCTCACCGCGGACTACCGGGTGGGCAGCGACCGCTGCGTGCTGAAGATGCCGGAGTTCCAGGTGGGCATCGCCTGCACCTTCGGTGGATACATGCTCGAGCGGTCCGTGGGCCGCAGCGTCATGCAGCAGATGCTGATGTCCAGCGCGGACTGGTCGGCCGAGCGGAGCCTGCAGGACAAGTTGCTTCACGACGTGGTCCCGGTGGATCGGCTGTTGTCCGTCGCCGTGCAGCGGGCCCGGTCCTTCGCGGCCTACCCGACGGCCGGTTTCCGGAGCACCAAACCGTACCTGAACAGGGGGTTCGTCGACGGGCTCGAACAGCTTCGAGTCATCGGCAAGCAGGCGCACCGCGCGGCATTCGCCGCCGGTGAGGCGCAGCGCAACATGCGACAGGTCATCGACAGCAGTCGGTGACGTCGCAGACCATCGACGCGGAAGGAACACCATCATGGCGGCCAGCAGGTGGGCGGCGGTCGGAAACTGCGATCTGACCCCTCTGGAACGGATAAGACCCGCTGTCCACGTCGGTGACCTGAGAGTTCACACCAGCGGGTTCGCGGGTGACAGCCCACGCGCCACGCCGTTGGAGATCGATGTGCGGACGATGTCGGTCCGGACCGCGAACGGCGGTGCCACACCCGCCCCGACCGAGCCCGACAGGGCGCGGATCTTCGTCGACGAGGACCGCGTCGTCGTGCGGACCACAGCACTGAACGAGGATGCCATCTACCTGGCGGTCAACCGGTCTCAGGGCAAGCTCGCCTACTTCACCGACCTGTTCCTGGCCCCGCTGATCCTGCCCGCGCTCGGTCTGCCCGTCGAGGTCCGCCCGGAGGGACCTCAGCCGCTCAGCGACGAGACCGCACTGCTGCACGTCAGCCGGATACCGTTCGGCGCGGTGCAGGAGGGCAGGCGGCTGCGCGACGGATGGACCCTACACACCACAGTGGCCGACGATCCCCTGCGGCATCTGCGTCGTCCCGGGCGTACCGACGCGCTGCAAGCCGGAGAGGATCAGGTCAGTGCCCTGCAGGAGCAGATTCAGTCGATAGCCCGAGACCGACCGCTCGACCGGTTCGCGACCCTCCTGTCCGGCGGCATCGACTCCGGCACTGTCACAGTGCTCGCCGCCTCGGAGGGGCTCGCCTTGACGCCGTACAGCGCCGGCACTCCCTGGGGTGACGAGTTCGACGACGCCGCGGAGCTGGGCGATCACCTGGGTCTCTCCGTGCGCCGGGTCGAGCTGTCCGAGGAACGCATCCTGGCTGCCGTCCCGCAGGCCATCCGAGGGCTGGGTGTCACGGAGCCCGAGGTGGTGGAGGTCGCGCTGACCGCGACGGCGCTCTACGACGGGACCGAGATCCCGCGCGACGAGGTGCTGCTGACCGGATATGGGAGCGACCTCATCAACGCCGGCATCTACCGTCCGTTCAGCATCCCGGAGGAGCTGATCGATCAGACGATCGCGGCCATCCACCAGACCCGGTTCACCAACGAGTTGTCCAGCCGGCTGCCGTTGGCGTACGGCCGGGAAGTCCACCACCCGTTCTGGGCGTGGCCGGTGATCCAGGTCGCCCTGGACACGGCGCCGGACTGCAAGGTGCGCGACGGGAGGGAGAAGTTCCACCTTCGCCAGGCCATGAGCCGACGGGTGTCGCACGACATCGCCTGGCGTCGCAAGATCGCCGTTCATCACGGCGGCGGTCTTCAGCGAGGGGTCGTGAAGCGACTCGAGGCGGATGCCCCCGGCGTCGACCGTTCCGCGATCTACCTTGCCTGTTTCCGCGCACTGGTGAACCTGGCGCAGGAAGGGTCGATCGACGACTGGGACCCACTTCAGGTGTACGAGCGCGGCATCGCCGACGCCCGGCGCTGACCACCCCGAAGCCCGCTCACCGCGGCCGCGTCACCCATCCCAACGCCACACCTCAGGAGATGACCTTGAGCCTCACCCCGTCAGGTCTCGGGCTGGTACTCGACCCCGCCCCCACGAACAATCTGGCGAGCGCCTGCCGCAGTGCCGCGACCCGGACCGGCGCGGCCCTCGTACGAGGGCTCGATCTCGACGAACCAGCCTTTCAACGCCTGGTGCATGAGCTCGGCGACACCGTTGAGCACAAGTTCGGCGAGGGCCGCGCCGACCTGCTCAAGTTGAACGCCTCAGCAGACGAGGGGAAAGTGGTCACCGGGCGCGGCCCACTCCCGCTGCACACCGACGGCATCCTGGTAGGAGAGCAGACGGATCTGATCGTCCTCTACGCCAGCGAGTTCCGCGACGAGCCTGGATCCGGCGAGACGACAGTCTGTGACCAGTTGGCGGCGTGGGCCGAGATGCCGGACGACCTGCGGCAGACGATCGAGACCGTAGGGCTGGAGTATCTGGTCGAGGACCGGGGTTACTTCCCGACGGTCCCTGACGACTGGTACGAGATCCCCACCGTCCGCGACTACGGTCGGGTTCGGTCGCTGAACCTGACGTTGCCGTTCCCCGTCGGCGCCAACCATGGCTGGCAGGTACGGGTCAAAGGCGGCGACCAGACCACCACCGACACCTTCTTCACCCAGCTCAGTGACTTCCTGCACCGCCCCCGATTCCTTTACCAGCACCGCTGGCAGGTGGGCGACCTTCTCGTGATCGACAACCAGCGCACCCTGCACGGACGCACCGCGATCGGTGCCGACGGGGTGCGGCTGCTTCTGCGCGGACAGGTCACTCTGAACACGGCACGCCGGGATGATCTGCATGCTGCATGAGGCGTTCCAGGAGGTGGTTCGGACCCACCCGGACGGGGTGGCCGTGCAGGCAGTCGACGGCGAGGAGCTCACGTACGCCCAGCTGAGTGACCTCGTCGACCGGGCGTCCGTCGGCCTGCTCGGCGTCGGGGTACAGCCTGGTCACCACGTCGCCACCCGTCTGCACAACGGCCCCGCGTACGTCGCGACCATTCTCGCCCTGGCTCGGCTCGGCGCGGTGCACCTGCCGATCAGTGTGCAGTCGGACCGGGATCGGCTCCGCTGGTCGCTGGCCCAGGTCCCGGTCCGATTCCTGATCCACGAGCAGGATGACGACCTGTTCGAGACCCCGGTCGACACCCTCGCCGTCAACACGCTCCTCGCCGAGCCCGCCCCGCGCGCCGTCGAGGCGCTGCCGGCCGGGTCTCGGGCCGGCGTCTTCCGGTTGCTGGAGACCACCGGATCCACCGGGGTCCCCAAGCTCGTCGCCTGGCGTCAGGAAGACCTACTGGCCGACCGGCGGCAGTGGCTGTCCTATCTCCAGGTGACCGCTGAAGACGTCTTCCTGACCATGCATCCGTTGGACGTGGCCCATGGTGTCGATGTGCACATGTTTCCGGCGCTCCTGGCCGGCGCCCGGCTCGTGTTCTCCGACCCTGCCGCGCCGCCGGACCGGCTGCTGCGTGCTCTCGCCGAATCGGGCACGACGATCTTCAGCGCCCTGCCACGCCACTATCAGCTGCTTGCCGACAGCAGCTCCACAGCTCTGCCGTCGCTGCGGCTCCCGCTCTGCGGCGGGGCCTATCTCAGCCCGGAGGTGATCACGCAGGCACGCCGACACCTCGGGATCCGGATCCGTCGCATCTACGGGTCGACCGAGTTCGGCATCGTCCTGGGCAACATGGACGACGTCGCGCAGGAGTCCCGCGGCATGTATCCCCTACCAGGGGTCGAGGTGGCGCTGGAACCGCTCTCGGCGCAGACGCCGGCGCTCGGTGAGATCCTGGCCCGTTCGCCACACACCAGCATCGGATACGAGGGCAACCCGGTCGAGACGGCACGTGCCTTCCGGGGCGGCTGGTACCGGACCGGCGACGTGGGCGAGCGGACGGATTCCGGCGAGTACCGCGTGCTGGGCCGGGTCGCCGACGTCCTGGCCACCACGTCGGGACGGCTGGTCTTCGCACCTCAGCTCGAAGGCGCGTTGGAGGCCGACGCGGCGGTGCGGGAGGCGGCGGTCGTGCCGTCGACGGCGGCGGATGACGGGGCGGCTCCGCTGGTGGTGGTGACGCCGGCAGACGGAGCCCCGGCGTCGGACGTCGCCACCGCGGCGCGCCGCCTCCTGCGCGAGCACGGTGTGGCTGACCGGGTACGGGTGGTCGACGAGCTTCCGCACACCCCGGTCGGAAAGCTCGACAAACCAACAATCCTGCGACGGTGGGGCTGAGCAGTTCCTGGACACTCCACGGCCGACGGGGTCGGGCTCGACGACTACTGCTGCTTGTCGGGCGTGGCCGGGCGGGCGCGGACGTGCAACCGCTCCCCCTGCGGGCCGAAGAGACTGAGGGCTTCGGCGGTGCCGGGGCCGGGGTTGAAGAACAGGTGCGGGACGCGGGTGTCGAACTCGGCCACCTCCCCCGGGGCCAGCGTCAGATCACGATCACCGAGCAGCAGGCGTAGCCGGCCGGAGAGCACGTAGAGCCACTCGTACCCCTCGTGGGCCTGCGGGATTCGGCCCCCGGCGGACGGGTCGGGCGGGAAGATCTGCTTGAACGCCTGGACGCCGCCCGGCCGGCGGGTCAGCGGCAGGTACGTCACGCCGTGGATGACGATCGGTTTGGGGCGTACCCGGGGGTCGTCGGTGGCGGGAGCGTCGACCAGTTCGTCCAGCGCCACCTGGTAGGCCCTCGCCAGCGGAAGCAGTAACTCCAGGGTGGCGCGACGGCTCCCGGACTCCAGCCGGGACAGGGTGCTCACCGAGATGCCGGTCAGCTCGGCGAGCTGGGTCAGCGTGATCCCACGTTGGTGACGCAGGGCACGCAGCCGGGGGCCGACGGCCGCCAGCGCGGCGTTGTCCTCGTTTGCCATAACGGCAAGGATAGTTGCCACATTGCCGACGGCGACGGATGGTGGGCGCAGCCGACAGAGCAAGAGGGAGATACCGGTGGACGAGACATACGACGTGGTGGTGGTGGGCGGCGGCGCCGCAGGGCTCAGCGGAGCGCTGGCGCTGAGCCGGGCCCGACGGTCGGTACTGGTGATCGACTCCGGTGAGCCGCGCAACGCGCCGGCCGACCGGGTGCACAACTACCTGGGCCGGGAGGGGACGCCGCCGGGCGAGCTGCTCGCCATCGGACGAACCGAGGTGTCCGGGTACGGCGGACAGTTCCGCACCGGACGGGTGCAGGCCGCGACCCGGGACCACGACGGGTTCCGGCTCAGCCTGGACGGCGGGGATTCGGTACGGGCCCGCCGGCTGCTGGTGACCACCGGTCTGACCGACGAACTGCCCGACGTGCCCGGCCTCGCCCAGCGATGGGGTCGCGACGTGCTGCACTGCCCGTACTGCCACGGCTGGGAGGTTCGGGACCGCCGGATCGGCGTCCTGGCGACCAGCCCGCTGAGCGTGCACCAGGCCGAGATGTGGCGACAGTGGAGCCCCAGCGTGCTGCTCTTCCTGCACGACGCGCCGGCGCCGGACGCGGAGACCGCCGAGCGGCTCGCCGCCCGCAGCATCGCGGTGGTGCCCGGCCCGGTCGCCGCCGTGGAGGTGACCGACGACGCGCTGACCGGTGTACGGCTCGCCGACGGCCGGGTGGTGGCGCTCGACGCGATCGTGGTGGCGACGCGGCTGACTCCCCGCTCCGATGTGCTGGTGGGGTTGGGTCTGGCCCCGGAGGAGGTGACGATGGGCGAGCACGTCATCGGCGCCCAGATCCCGACCGACGCCACCGGCGCGACGACTGTCCCGGGCGTCTGGGTGGCGGGCAACGTGGCCGACATCCGCGGTCAGGTGATCACGTCCGCCGGGGCCGGCCTGACCGCGGCGGCGGCGATCAACGCCGACCTCATCGCCGAGGAGACCCGCGACGCGGTGGCCGCGTACCGGCAGTTGGTGGCCACGACGTTCGAGGAACCGGCGTGGGAGGAGCGCTACCAGTCCCGCCCTTCGGTCTGGAGTGGCCGGCCGAACCCGCAACTGGTCGCCGAGGTGACCGACCTGGCCCCGGGGCGCGCCCTGGACGTGGGCAGCGGCGAGGGTGCCGACGCGGTGTGGTTGGCCGGGCGCGGCTGGCAGGTGACCGCGGTGGACATCTCCACCACGGCGTTGAGCCGGGCCGCCGCGCACGCCGAGACCGCGGGCGTGCGCGACCGGATCGAGTTCACCCACGCCGACCTACGGGACAAGCCGCCCACGGAGGAGGCGTACGACCTGGTGTCCGCGCAGTTCATGCACCTGCCGCCGCAAGAGCGGCGGGAGTTGTTCGGCCGGCTGGCCGCCGCGGTGGCACCCGGCGGGGTCCTGCTGATCGTCGGGCACCACCCCTCGGATCTGTGGGGGTCGGCGCACCGGATGCACATGCCGGACATGATGTACACCGCGCAGGACGTGGCCGCCGATCTGGAACCGGCCCACTGGGAGGTACTGGCGGCTGAGGAACGCTCCCGCCTCGCCACGAACCAGAACGGTGAGGACATCACCCATCACGACGCGGTCCTGGTCGCCCGCCGACGCTGACCCCGCGCGCGTCGCCGTGCGGTCACCACGTCGACCCGCGTCGATCATGGACTGATGCGGGATGACAAAGGGTGGTGGAGCACCACCTTTCCGGCAGCATGAGTCCATGGTCGGCGCGGGAACGGAGCAACGCGGGACGGCAACGTGAGAGGTGGTGGGGCAGGACTTCGCATGAGGTCGGGTCAGCGGTAGCGTTGCGCCACACTGACGGCCCGTGGGGCAGGCGATCGCCGACCCTGACGCCCCGATCGTACGGAGGATGGTGCATGTCCATCGGCGCTGAGCCGCACGCAGCACGCGACGATGCGGCCTCCCGGCCGAGCTTCGAGCTCGCCCTTCGCGGATACGACAAACGCCAGGTGGACCGGCACCTGGAGCAGCTCGACGGCCAGATCGCGATGCTGAGCGGAGAGCACGGGCGCTCCGCCGTCCGCGTCCGTGAACTGACCGCCGAGGTGCAGCGACTGCGCGCCGAACTGGCCGAGCTTCAGGAGCAACCTGTGCAGGTGGACCGCGCCTCGTTCCACGATCTGGGCCCGATGGTCGGCGAGATCATGGCGCTCGCCGAGAAGCAGGCCGGCATCATCACCGAGTCGGCCACCGACCGGGCCAACGAGCTGCGCAGCGAGTCCGAGCGGATCCTCGCCGACACCCGTGAGCGGGCCGCGCAGGCACGTCAGGACCTGTCGGAGGAGTTGGCCACGCGGCGGGCCGAGCAGGAGCAGGCGCACGAGGAGCGGCGCGCCCACGCCGAGGCCGAGTTGACAGCGATCCGCGAGCACGCCGAGCAGTTGCGGGCCGACGGTGAGGCCGCGCACGAGCGCGCCCAGCACGAGGCCAAGCGGATCACCGAGCAGAGCGCGCAGCAGCTCAACCAGACCAGGGTCGCCGCCGACGCGCTGATGAAGTCGGCCCGTACCCAGATCCAGCAGGAACTCCAGTCGGCCCGCTCCAAGCATCAGCAGGAGATGGCCCAGTGGCAGGCCAGCGTGGAGCGAGAGGTCAACGAACGGCGTACCGCCGCCGAGCAGGACATCGCCGAACAGCAGGCCGCCGCCGAGCAGGAGCTGGCCGAGCAGCGCAGCGCGACCGAGCAGCAGATAGCCGCGCTGCTCGCCGAGGCGCAGCAGCACGTGACCGAGCTGCGCAACCGCGCCGACGAGCAGGCCGCCAGCCATCAGCAGCAGCTCGCCGCCCTGCAGAAGGAGCTTGAGGAGCGCCGGCAGGAGGCCGCCGACCTGAACGCGGAGCTGGACACCGGCCGTCAGCAGCTCGCCGAGATCCGCCAGGAGGGCGAGACGCTGGAGAACGAGCTGTCCCGGATGCAGCAGCGACTCAGTGAGGTCCGTCGGGACCTGACCGCCGAAAGCGCCCGGTTGGACGAGGCCCGGCGGGCCGGCGACTCCGCCGAGCGGCACGCCAAGGAGGTCCGCGCCCGCGTACAGCGGGAGGCGAAGCGGGTGGCCGACCTCGCCGCCGCAGCGGTCATGGCCGCGGCAGCCGGCGGTACGGAGACCGCCGAGTACCCGATGGTGGGCTCCCGCTCCAGCGCCGACCGACCCGCCCCGGAGCGCGTCGAGCGGCTCACCGTCGACCGCGTCGACCGGTACTCCGCGGAGCGCCCGACAGTGGACGATGCGGACACCGATCGCGCCACTGCCGACCGCGCCCTGCTCAGCGTCGCACCTGCCGATCGGGGCTCGGCCGAGAACGGCTACGCGGACCTGACCCCGGTGGACCAGGCCAGTGGCGACCAGGCCCCGGCCGAGCACGCGAACGGCGACCGGGCACCGGTGGAGCAGGCAGACGACGCGCATGCTGGCGCTGCGGCGGTTGCGGAGGAGTCGACGACGTCCGACCGTACGGCGGCCCGGGAGGTCAGCGCCGACGACGCCGACCGGACCTTCCCTCGGCACATCGGCACTGACGCACCGACGCCCGTGCCGTTCCTGGCCTTCGGGCAGCCGGTCAGCGAGAACGGCGCCGCCCGACACTGACCTCAGCCGCGGTTGCACCCGGGCCCGGAGCGGATCCGCACGGGCCCGGGCCGAGCGTCCGGCCGGTCGACGACCCAGCCACTCACGAGGGAGATTGAGCTGAGCGAGCGAGGTACCTCCGCAGCTCGGCGACCTCCTCGCCCGTGACGGTAGGGGCGAAGTCGAGGTATTCGCTGGGATAGATGGCGGTGCCGGAGCCGGCCACCGTGACGAACCAGGCGCCTTCGGGGCCGAACCAGTGCGCCTGTCCGACCTTGCCGAGGTCGACGAGGTCGTCCGGCGCGGCGGATTCGCCTGCCGCGATGATGCGCACCCACTGCCCGTCGCGCCCATACGGAGGCTGAGGGATCACCATGTCCAGGTACTCCTCGTCGACCCGCTCCGCCGTCACCCCGTACAGCCGAGCGGCACCCTCGCGTGCCACAGTGCGCACCTTCCTCAGACTGCCGGTGGCGCCGACCAGCACCTCTCCGTCAGGTCCGTCGACCAGCACCGCGTACGAGCGATCCGGCTCGTGGCGAACCCGTGCACGGAACCGCGGCGGGATGTCAGGCATCCAGCAATGATCCCCCACCGGGCTCGCCACGTGGGTACGCCGACGAAGCTCATGGACGATGGCTGACCAGCGGTGATCAAGGAACGGGTGATGGCTCGGGCGAATTCTGCGAGGAACCGGGTCGCCTCGCAGGTCGGAGCTGGCAGGCTGGGCTGGCCGCCGCGCACCAGCGGTGGCCGCCGGCCCGGCCGGTGACCGAGAGGAGCGCCCGGTGACCGACCAACCGGAGGAGTTCGACCTGCTCGTCGTCGGTGGCGGCAAGGCCGGCAAGACGTTGAGCATGGACGTGGCCCGATCCGGTCAGCGGGTCGCCATGGTCGAGCGCGGCATGATCGGCGGCAGCTGCATCAACGTCGCGTGCATCCCGACGAAGGCGCTGGTGACCAGCGCGCGGGCCGCCCGCCAGCTGCGGGACGCGTCGGCGCTCGGCCTGACGGTGGAGGGCGGCCGGGTCGACATCGACCTGTTGCGCGAACACAAGCAGGACGTGGTGGAGGGGATGGTCGCCGCCAACCGGCAGCAGTTCCTCGACTCCGGGCTGCACCTGGTGATCGGCGAGGCCCGGTTCGTCGGCCCACGAACCGTACGGGTGGTACTCGCCGACGGCGGCGAGCGACTGCTGCGCGGCAGCGACGTGGTGATCAACACGGGCACCCGCCCCCATCTGCCGTCGGTGCCCGGGATGGCCGAGGCCGGGGTGCTCACCAGCGACGAGCTGCTGCGCCTGGACCGGCTGCCGGCCCGGCTGGTGGTGCTCGGCGGCGGCACCGTCGGGGTGGAGTTCGCGCAGATGTTCGCGTTGTTCGGCAGCGCGGTGACACTGGTCGAGGGTGGTCCACGGCTGCTCACCCGCGAGGACCCCGACGTCAGCGACGCGGTGATGCGCGTCTTCCTCGACGATGGCATCGACGTACGGGTGGGTGTGGCCGTCGCGCGCGTCGACCGGGAGGCCGACGGATCGCTCCGGGTGACGCTGGACGACGGCAGCGTGGTGATCGGGGACGACGTGCTGGTGGCGGCCGGGCGGGAACCGGTCACCGACGGGCTCGGCCTCGACGTGGCCGGCGTACGGCTCAGCGAGCGGGGCTTCGTGGACGTCGACGAGCACCTGCGTACCAGCGCCGAGCGCACCTGGGCGGCCGGGGACGTCGCCGGGAGCCCGCAGTTCACCCACATCTCGCTGGACGACTACCGGATCATCCGGGCGAACCTCGCGGGAGGCCAACGCAGCACCGCCGACCGGCTGATCCCGTACACCGTCTTCACCACCCCGGAACTGGCCCGGGTCGGCCTGACCGAGACCGAGGCGCGCCGCGCCGGATACGACATCCAGGTCGCCCACCTGCCGGTCGCCGCCATCCCCCGGGCACGCACCCTCCGACAGACCCAGGGCATGTGGAAGGCGGTCATCGACACCAGCAGCGACCGGATCCTCGGTGCGTCGTTACTCGGCGCCGAGGCCGGTGAGGTGATCACCTCGGTGCAGCTGGCCATGCTCGCCGGAATGCCGTGGACCGCCCTGCGGGACGCGGTCATCACCCACCCGACCATGACCGAGGGTCTCAACCTGCTCTTCGCCTCGCTGGTGTCCAGCCCGGTCCGCTGAGCGCCGCGGGGCCCGCCCAGGCGACCGCTACCCGGCGATCTCGTCGCGTACCCCTTGTTGGAAGGCGCGGGCCTGCGCCCCGGTGGGCGGGGGCCCGCCGTGGCGTGCGGCGACCGCCTGACGGATCACCTCGGCCCGGTCGTCGGCGTCGAGCAGCCGCTGGCCGGCGGCCACCTTCGCCAACCAGACGCCGTCGCGGTGGCGCACCAGTGAGCGGCAGGCGCCGAGTACGGCGTCCTCAGTGCCGGGCGCGGGTTGGTCGGCCGGCGGGGTGGGCAGGGCGAGCCACCAGGACAGCGCCTCGATGAGCAGCCGGCGCAGGTCGGCCGGGGCGAGGTCGGCGAAGGCCTCCCCCGCCGGTGGCCCGAGCAGTGGGAGTCCACTCTGGTGCAGGATGCTGCGGTCGAGGCCGTACCAGAATCGGCCGTCGGTGAGCGGACGGTCGGCGGGGTCGAGGGTGCGGCGGAACGGCATGGCGGCCCCGGTGTTCAGTTCGACCTCGAAACCGGGGTCGGGGGTGCCGGAGGCGGCCACCGCGCGGTCGTAGACGACCAACTCCAGCCCGCGCGCGGGGCAGGGCAGCGCGTCGTGTCGCAGCCGGGCGACCAGCGTCTGCTTGATGGTGCGGGTGAGCGGCCCGGCGCTGAGCAGCGCCACGTCGACGTCGCTGCGGCCGGGCTGGTACGCCCCGAGCCCCACCGAGCCGGCCGCGTACGCGCCGACCAGGTCGGCGCCGAGCACGTCCCGGGCGGTGTTGACGAGGTCGTCGAGGTAGCGCTGAAGATCGGAGTCCACGGGCCATGATGGCGCACGGGTCGGAGCCGGGCGGGATCACCCCGCGTAGAGCAGCAGCAGACCGGCGACGGTGTAGGCGACCATCAGTGCCAGCAGGGGTAGTTGGCCGGCCACCGCCCGGGCCCGGGGGAACAGGTACAGCGCGCGGTCGTGGGCGAGCAGCGTGCCGAGCAGGTGCCCGAGGATGATGACGGTGATCTGGACGCTCGCCACCCCGGAGGGCGTGATCAGCGCGGTCCGCGGCTCCCAGCCGGCGGTGCCGAGCCAGTTGGCGCCGGTGCCCAGGGGGTCGGAGAGCAAGGCGACGGTGCGCTGGCCCTCCAGGATCAGCAGCGAGTAGTAGTGCGCCACCACGTACCCCACGGCGATCGGAACGATGGAGTGAGCGATCTCGCCCGGCACCTGACGGGCGTCGGGCGCTTCGGCACGACCGATCCGCGCCGCAGCGCCGGTCGCGGCGAGGTACGCCGCCGCGACGGCGGCGATGACGAGGCTCAGACCGGCGCTGCCGGTGACCGCCGGGTGCAGGCCGTTCTCCTGGCTGAAGCGCAACCAGCCCGGCGCGTTGGAGAGGCTGTCGTACATGGTCGACCCGAGCAGCACGATCACCACGGCGACCAGCCCGGGGCGGGGTCGCAGGCCGGCGATCCCGTCGAGCGGGTTACGCCAGACCAGCACGCCGTCGGCGGCCCGGCCGAGCGGGGCGAGGTGACCGATCAGGGTGCTGTACGCCTCGAACGGGTCGGCGTGGTCGAACCAGCCGGCGCCGAACAGCACGGCACCGGCCAGCAGGACCATCGCGTACCCGGTCAGCCAGGCGGTGATGACCGGCAGGGTGGCCCGGTCGGGGGCGACCAGTTCCAGCCAGACGAACCCGAACAGGGTGGCGGCTGCCGGCCACCAACCGACGCTGTCGGGCAGCTCACGGAGCCCACGGTTGGGGTCGCGCCGCGCCGCCAGCGCCACGAGCAGGTGCACGGTGCGCAGCGGGTTGACCGCCCGCCAGATCGGGCCGAGCAGCAGCGACAGCGGGGCCAGCCCGACCCAGAGCAGCACGTAGAGCGCGCCGGCGGTCGGGTTGTCAGCGGTGTCGGGCCCGCCCACCAGACCGAGGCAGAACCAGGCGGCGGCGAGCAGGCCGAGCCCGCGCAGCGCCCACCGGAACCCGGGCGCGTCGACGAGTCGGGCGAGCCGGTGCGGCACCGGGCGACCGCCGGTGGCGTCCCGGTCGAGCCGGGGTTCGCGCCAGAGCAGGCCCAGCGCCACGAAGGTGACGACGAGGGTCAGCGCGGCGGCGACGACGAGCTGCGGCAGGGTGATCGGTAGGTCCTGACGGCCACCGACGCCGTGTGCCAGCAGCGTGGGAGCGGCCGTCATGTCGTTCAGCGGACGACGAGCTGGAAGAGCACCAGCTCGGAATCGTGCGTCTCCACCTCGAACAGTCCGGTCTTGTCGGCGCGGAACTCCACCGAGCCGGGCGTGCCGGCCGGCAGCCGGGCGCCCAGGTCGTAGCCGTGCACGTGCAGCTCGTCGGCCACGTCGGAGGTGACGGTGATCCGGACCGACTGCCCCTTACTGACGGTGACCCGTCCGGTCGGCGGGTCGACCCGCTTCTTCGCGATCGTGACGGTGATCTGTTGGTCCACAGCGGCGGTGCTGGCGGAGGCGCTGGGCGTGCTGGCCGCCGTCGGGGTCGGCCCGGTGGAGGTGACGCTCGACGGGGCCACGGACGTGGGAGTCGGCGAGGGGGCGGCCACGGAGAGGTCGTCGTCCTGCCCGCAACCGGCGAGGAGCAGGGCGCCGAGGGTGGCGGCGGCGAGGGCGGCGGCGGTCCGGGCAGCGGGGGTACGGACGAACACGGGCGGACTCCGAACGACGCGAGGGGGACGGGTGTCGGGTTGATCGTCGGGGAGGAGAACTCTACGTCTTGTTCGGTGCCGGGGAAATGACCATGATGAACGAATGCGATCGAAGCTGGTCACTGTGCGTAAGGCCCTCAGCCGTGTCGTGGCGGCGCTGGCGGCGACCCTGGTGGTGTCGCTGCTGCTGCCGGTCGCCCCGGCGTCCGCGCACGGTCAGCTGGCGACCTCCACGCCTCTGAAGGGCACCGTCGTCCGCGAGCCGCTGCCCCAGTTGGCGTTCTACTTCACCGAGAAGCCGGCGTCCAACGCGCACTTCGCGATCAGCGGTCCGGACGGGTCGCGAGTGGACAACGGGTGGTCCTACGGTGAGCCGAAGCGATTGGACAAGCCGGTGACCGAGTACTTCATGGTCAATGGCGTGTTCGAGCCACGGCTCTACCACACCGGCTTCCCGGCCATGGTCACCGTCGCGCACTGGCCGGCGAAGGGCCGCTACACCGCGAGCTACCTCTCGGTCGCCTCGGACGGTGAGGCGGTGCGGGGCGAGGTGACCTTCGACTACCAGGGCCCGGGCACTGCGGCCCCGGCCGGCTGGTCGGCGCCCACGGCGGGGCCGGATCCGGCGCTGCTCGCCCAGGCCGAGGGCGAGGGCGCGGCCACCTCGGGGGGCACCGGCAGCCCGGTCGCTCCTACCGGCGCTGCGACGGGCGACCCGGTCGGTGCCGCGAAGGAGCAGGGGGACGGCGGGTTCCCGGCCTGGTTGGTCCCGGCCCTGATCGTCGTGGTGGTCTCCGCGATCGTGCTGGTGGCGGCCCGCCGTCGACCCGCCACGCCGGGAGCCACCACACGAAGCGGCCGGCCGGCCGCCTCGGCAGGCAAGGCCGCCACCCCGGCCCGCAAGCCCGGCGAACGATCCGGCGGCCCGGCCCGGCGCGGACGGCGGTAGGCCAGCGCCCGGTCCGGCACGTGGCAGTGGGCGTCAGGGCCCGTCGGACGGCACCGTTGACTGCCCAGCGGCAGGCCGATCGGCCAGACATTCTTCGCGTAACATGGCGAACTTTCGCATGGACATCGGTAACTTTTGATGCATCGGAGCGAAGCCATGGACAGTTCAATCGAAACGCCTTAATGTTCCGAGCCATCCACCCGGTGTTTCCGCAACGTCACTCGTCGGCGTCGAGGACGTTACGGAGCCGGGCCGACGGTCATCCTCACCGCTGATCCACGCCGGCCGTCGGACACTCCACTGCCTCCTGGAGGAACGATGGGCACACGCCTGCTACGCCGACTCCACCATCCCGTCCTGGGTGCGCTGGCACTCGTCCTCGCCGCCGGTCTCTGGGCCGCCCCCGCCAACGCCGCCCCCGCACAGGAACCGGGCGTCACGCTGCGCGTCTTCGACGTGCAGGTGCCCCTGTCCGAGTTGTGTACCCTCAAGCCCGCCCAGACCCCGAACGTGGACAAGCTGATGTCCACCATCAACTGGACCTCGGCGGCCGACTTCGGCTTCGAGGACAACTTCGTCTCGCAGGTGCTCGGCAACATCACCACCACCCAGGCCGGCAGCTACACCTTCCGGCTCAGCAGCGACGACGGCTCCAAGCTGTCGATCGACAACGCCGTAGTGATCAACCACGACGGCCTGCACGGCGCGACCCCGCCCAAGGAGGGCACCGTCACCCTCACCGCCGGCCTGCACGCTCTGCGGATCGACCACTTCGAGCGTGGCGGCGGGCAGCAGATCACCCTGGAGTGGAAGACGCCCGGTTCGTCGACCTTCGTTGTCGTACCGAACTCGGCACTGAGCACCGACGCAGGCGTGGTCCGGGTGACCGCACCCGGACGCAAGGAGTGCGAGGGCGTCTCCGACACCCCCGGTGACGGCCTGCCGCTGACCGGCGTGCACCCCGGCTACACCCTGACCAACCTGCGGCCCAGCGGCTTCCAGCCGAAGGTCACCGGCATGGACTGGCTGGCCGACGGCCGACTGGTCATCAGCACCTGGGGCGGCAGCGACCAGTCCGGCACCTCCCAGGACGGCGAGGTCTGGATCCTCGGCAACACCGGCGGATCGACGAGCCCGGGCAACGTGACCACCAAGAAGATCGCCGGCGGCCTCAAGGAACCGATGGGGCTCAAGGTCGTCGACGGGGTGGTCTACGTGACCGAGAAACAGCGGTTGACCCGGCTGGTGAACACCGGCGGTGACGAGGCGGCCGAGCGCCTGGAGACCGTCGCCACCTGGCCGTACGGCGGCAATTTCCACGAGTTCGCGTTCGGCCTGCTCTACCAGGACGGGTTCTTCTATCTGAACCTGTCGGTGTCGATCAACTCCGGCGGTGCCACCACCAACCCGCAACCCGCCACCAACCGCGGCACCACCCTCAAGGTCAACAAGGACACCGGCGCGGTCAGCTACGTCGCCGGCGGTCTGCGTACGCCACACGGGATCGGCTGGGGCCCGGAGGGCGGCATCTTCGTCACCGACAACCAGGGTGGCTGGCTGCCCTCGTCGAAGCTGGTGCACATCAAGCAGGGCCGGTTCTTCAACCACTTCACGAACCCGGCGGGTCCGTTCGACACCGCACCGGTCACGCAGCCGGTGCTCTGGATGCCGCAGAACGAGATCGCCAACTCGCCCAGCACTCCGCTCTACCTGACCAGCGGTCGCTACGCCGGCCAGTTCGTCATCGGTGACGTCACCTACGGCGGCCTGCAACGGGCGAACGTGGAGAAGGTCAACGGCGAGTACCAGGGCGCGTTGTTCCGGCTCACCCAGGGCCTGGAGGCGGGCGTCTCCGAGGTCAACGTCGGCCCGGACGGCGCGATCTACGTCGGCGGGCTCGGCGCGGGCGGCAACTGGGGCCAGACCGGCAAACTCTCGTACGGCCTGCAGAAGCTCACCCCGAACACCGCCACCACGTTCGAGATGCTCGCGATGCGCGCCACCACGACCGGCTTCGAGGTGGAGTACACCGAGCCGGTGTCGACGGCGACCGCCGCCGAGCTGGCCGCGCGCTACAAGCTCAAGCAGTGGCGGTACGTGGCGACGTCGAGCTACGGCGGTCCGAAGATCGACGAGGAGACCCTGACCGTCACCTCGGCCACCCTCTCGGCGGACGGCAAGAAGGTCAGTCTCACGGTGCCCGGTCGCAAGGCCGGCCGGGTGGTGCACCTGCGCTCCCCGCGCCCGTTCACCTCGACCAGCGGTCAGTCACTGTGGAGCACCGAGGCGTGGTACACGCTCAACTCCATCCCGGGCAGTCCCCCGCCGCCGACCGGCGGCACCATCACCGGCGTCGGCGGCAAGTGCCTGGACGTCGACAACGCGGGCACCGCCGACGGTACGAAGATCCAGCTCTGGACCTGCAACGGCACCACAGCGCAGTCGTGGACGAAGGTCGGCGACACGTACCGGGTGCTGGGCAAGTGCCTGGACGTGGACAACGGCGGCACCGCCAACGGCACGAAGGTTCAGCTCTGGACCTGCAACGGCACCGCCGCGCAGGTCTGGCAGCCACAGGCCGACGGGTCGATCCGCAACCCGCAGTCGGGCAAGGTCCTGGAGGCCGCCGGCGGCAGCAGCGCCGACCGCACCCAGATCCAGCTCGGCACGTACGCGGGCGGCGCACACCAGAAGTGGGTGGTCAGTAGCGGGGTAACCGGCTGACCTCGGACGGAGGGGCGCGGTCTGGCCGGCGGGTCAGGCCGCGCCCCGCCCGTCCACGGCGCGAAGATCTCCGCTCAGCGGAAGAGCACCGGCCGGTTCCCCCGGGCGCCGACGAGGTGGCCCCTGATGTTGATGTCCTCGACCGAGTCGGTCTCCCACACGCCCCGGGTGGTCAGGTCTGTCATCAACCCGTTGCGCCAGAGGAACGGGTGCCACGCAGCGGTGGTGGTGCTCTGGCCCACCACCTCACCCCGGTCGTTGATCGCGGTGGCGCGGCTCCAGTCGCCACCGAGCGTGCCGAGGTCGGTCAGTGTCCCGTTCTGCCAGCGGAACGCCCGGCCGTTCGCCGCGCCCACCACCTGGCCCCGGTTGTTGACCCCGAGGGCCTCGCTGCCGATCTGCGTGAACACCCCGTCGCGCAGCCGGCCACCCACGCAGGTGCACGGGTAGTCCTGCGGCGGCACGTTGAACCCGCCCACCACGTCGCCCGCGTTGTTGAAGTCGGCGGTGAACTCGTAGAAGTACTCCCGACCCAGGTCGGTGAAGACCCCGTCGCGCCACAGGAAGCGGTGCGGCATGTCTCCGGCCGGTTCGCTGGTGCCGAGCACCTGCCGCCGGTCGTTGACGCCGATTGCCACACTGTTCTCCCCGCCCAGGGTGCCCAGGTCGTGGAGCTGACCGTCGCGCCAGAGCACAGCGCGGGTCAGGTAGTCCGAGCCGAACGAGGTGATCGCCACGTCACCGAACTCGTTGACGTCCACGGCGCTGGAATCCGTGTCACCCGGTAGCACGCCCAGGTCGGTGATGACACCGTGGCGCCACAGCACGGCGTGCCGGGCGCCGCTGGCGACCGTGCTCCAGCCGACGATGTCGCCGCGATCGTTCATCGCCGTCGCAGCGCCGTCACCCCCGCACAGCTATCGGGTCGTCGACCTCGGCACCCTGAGCGGGGGCGAC
>NZ_JBEZEH010000059.1:0-31971 GCF_040648775.1 Micromonospora sp. NPDC049089 | reverse complement strand
GACGGTAGAACCGTCCTCACCGCTCCGGGGCCCCCCGTGGAGAAGGTACGGTGGGGCCGGTACACCCGCCGCACAACTAACGCATAGATCATTACTCGCCCGCGTTGTCCGGGTGTTGTGCGCATTGCGGTACATGGCTGTGCCCACATGTGAGGTGCCTGGTTGCGTTTCGAACTCCTTGGCCCGTTCCGGGTGTACCGCGACGACCGGTCGGTTCCACTGGGCTCGGTGAAGCAGCGTCTCCTGCTGGCGACCCTGCTGCTGCGCCCGAATGAGGTCGTCGGCGCCAACGAGTTGGCCGCGATGCTGTGGGGCGACGACGAGCCGGCGTCGGCGGCCGCGAATCTGCGCACCTATGTGCGCGGGTTGCGGCGGTCGCTGGGTGGTGGAGCGACCTGGGATGGGATAACCGCTGCGGCAGGCGGCTACCTGCTGCGGGTGGGCCCAGGCGAACGGGACCTGGACCTGTTCGACGCCGCGGCGGCGCGGGGCCGCGAGGCGCTCGCCGCATCCGATCTGGACCGGGCTGAGGGCGAACTCTCCGCCGCAATGCGCCTGTGGCGTGGTGTTCCGCTGTCTGACCTGCCGCTGCGCTCGGCGCTGGCTCGGCGGGTGGCGCAGTTGGAGGAGCGTCGGCTGCTCGTCGAGGAGGACTACGCCGAGGCGATGCTGGCCCGCGGCGCGTCGGCCGACGTCGTGCACCGGTTGCGCGGCCTGCTCGACCGGCATCCGTTGCGGCAGCGGGCGTGGGGCCAGCTGATGGTGGGCCTGTACCGCATCGGAGACGTAGCCGGCGCACTTGATGCTTTCCGGCAGGCCCGACAGAGGCTCGCGGAGGAGACCGGCCTCGATCCCGCGCCCGAGCTCGTCACGCTGTACGACGACATCCTGCATCACCGCCCGAGCCTGTTGGCGCAACCGTCAACGGGGCCGGACCGGCCGGCGCCGGAGACGACAGAGGGCCCGCTCATTCAGCGCCCCGAGCAACTGCCGCGTGCGGTGCCGGAGTTCGTCGGACGCAGCGTCGAGTTGGCAGGCCTCGACGGGCTTCTGCACGGCAGGGCTGACGGGCCGACGAGCGTGGCCATCTCCGTGGTGTCCGGCATGGCCGGAGTCGGCAAGACGGCCCTGGCGTTGCACTGGGCGCACCGGGTTGCCGACCGCTTTCCGGACGGTCAGCTCTATGTGAACCTTCGCGGCTACGACGAAGCCGGCGTGGTGTCCCCGTCCGACGCCCTGTCCGGCTTCCTCGAAGCGCTCGGCGTGCCGCACGCCCGGATACCCTCCGACACGGAGGCTCGGACTGGTCTCTACCGCAGCCTTTTGGCTTCGCGTCGGATGCTCCTGGTGCTGGACAACGCTCGCGACTCGGCCCAGGTGCACGCCCTGCTGCCCGGTGCGGGCAGCTGCATGGTTGTGGTCACCAGCCGTGATCGTCTCGGCGGCCTGATCGCCGCCGAGTGTGCCACTCCGCTGACACTGGACGTGCTCACGGCGGAGGAGTCGAGGAGCCTGCTCGCCAGACGTCTCGGGGTCAGCCGGCTCGCCTCCGAGTCGGTGGCCGTGGCCGACATCATCGAGGCCGCAGGCCGGCTTCCGCTGGCACTGTCGATAGTGGCGGCGCGTGTCGCGACCCATCCCACGTTCCCGCTCGGTGCGATCGCCGCCGAACTGCACTCGGCCGAGGCGAGGCTTGACGCGTTGGCCGACGGTGACGTCCGGCGCGTCTTCTCGTGGTCGTTCCTGGCCCTGGGGGCGGACGCGGCCCGGCTGTTCACCCTGCTGGGGCTGCATCCGGGCCCGGACCTGACCACCGCCGCGGCCGCGGCGCTCGCCGGTGTGTCGGCTGCTGCGGTCACGCCGATCCTGCGGGAACTGACTCGGCTCCATCTGCTGGCTGAGCACGTGCCCGGCCGGTTCGCCTTCCATGATCTTCTGCGCGCCTATGCGGCCGAGCTTGCACAGTCGTCGGAGCGCGGCCACGAACACGTCGCGGCCCGACGGCGCCTGTACGACCACTACCTGCATGCCGCCTATCCGGCCGCCCGGCTGCTCCAGCCGCAGTGGCCCCCGATCGAGCCGGTGCCGCCACTGTCCGTACCCGCCAGGTCGCCGGTGACCGATCACGACGGCGCGCTCGCCTGGTTCACGGCGGAGCATCGGGTGCTGGTCCGGGTGGTCCGACAGGCCGCCGAGAACGGCTTCGAGACGTACGCCTGGCAGATCGCCTGGGCGCTTACCACCTTCGTGGCGCCGCGCGGTCTCTGGCAGGACCAGCTCGCCATCCAAGAGGTCGCGTTGGGTGCCGCGGAAAAGATCGACGACCTCAGCGGTCAGGCCGTCGCCAACCGGCTGGTCTCCCGCGCGCTGACCCGACTGGGCGACCGCACCACGGCCGAGTCCCGGCTCAAGCGTGCGCTCGAGCTGCACGAACGTCTCGGCGATCCGATCGGCCAGGCCCAGACGCTGCACAACTACTGCGAACTCTGCTATCTGGACGGCCGGCTCGACGAGGCGCTCGCACACGGTCGCGAGGCGCTGCGGCTCTACCGGCTGGTCGGCAATCACGCGGGCGAAGCCCGGACGCTCAACGCGATCGGTTGGCTGCTCGCCAGCACAGGCGATTACGTCCAGGCCATCGCCAGCTGCACCGAGGCCCTCGACCAGCAACGACGGACCGACGACCGCAATGGTCAGGCTGCGACGCTTGACAGCCTCGGCTTCGCTTACGACCGCCTGGGTGAACGCGACCGCGCGGCCAACTGCTACGAGCAGGCGATCGAACTCTTTCGCGACTCCGCGGACCGGTATCACGAGGCGGAGACCCTCATCCGGCTCGGGGACACCCGGGAAGGGATGGGCGACCGCGACGCGGCCTCTGCCGCTTGGCGGCTGGCCGCGCGGATCTACGAGGACGTGGGCGACCCCGCAGCCGAGGAAATCCGCAGCCGCCTTGAACGTCTGGTGCCGTCCTAGTGCACCGCGGGGTCAGGCGACGTTGTGGGGGCGGAACTGGACGCTCACCCGGGGGCCCACCGGGCGGGTGGTCTTGGGGATGGCGTGTTCCCAGGTGCGTTGGCAGGAGCCACCCATGACGATCAGGTCGCCGTGGCCCACCGGGAAGCGCAGGCTCTCCCCGCCGCCGCGTGGGCGTAGGAGCAGCGGTCGGGGTGACCCGAAGGAGACGATCGCGACGATGGTGTCGGTGTGCGCCGAGCGACCGATGGTGTCGCCGTGCCAGGCCACGCTGTCGCGCCCGGACCGGTAGAGGCACAGGCCGGCGGTGACGAAGGGCTCGCCCAGCTCGGGCGCGTAGTGCTCGGTGAGTGCCGCCCGTGCGGAGGTGAGGACGCGGTGGGGGAGCTGCCTCGCCCCGTCGTACCAGCAGAGCAGGCGGGGCACGTCGACCTCGGCGTCATACATGGTGCGCCGTTCGGCACGCCAGGGCACCTCAGTGAGCAGGGTGTCGAGGACGGTGTCGGAGCCGCGCACCCAACCGGGGAGGTGGTCGACCCAGGCACCCCGGCTGAGCTGGTGCCGGCGGATCTGGCCGGGCAGTGGCCCCAGGGTCGGCCCGGCGTCGGCCAGGTCGAGCATCGACGGCTGGTAGGCGGCCTGCGTCATACAGCCACCCTAGCAGCACTTTCGTACACCCGTGCTAGTAGCGTCTGGCGTCGACGCGTACGGCGTCGAACACCGCGTCCACCACCCGCGCCCGGCCTTGGCCGTCAACGGTGGACCAGGCGCGCGCGGCGAGCGTCGCGCGCCGCTGCGGCGAGCTGAGCAGCCCGTGCAGGGTCCGCGCCGCCGTCGCGCGGGCGGCTCGTCCGGCGACGCCGCTCGCGGTCAGTTCCGGCAGCTCGCCGAGGCCGGCGGCCAGGCCGTGACGAACCACCCGGGTGTACGACTCACGTTGGTTGTCGACCACGCAGACCAGTGCGCTGGGTGCGCCGAGGCAGCAGAGTTCCCAGGTGGACGTGCCGGCGGCGCTCACCACCAGGTCGGATTCGGTGATCAGCGCCGGCAGCGAGGTGGTGGGCGGGACCGCTCGGATGGTCTGCCCCCGGCCGGGGGCGACATCGTCGACCTCCGCCTCGATCTCGGGTCGGCCGACGATGACCGTGAGGTCCATCGGGTGACCGGTGGCCGCCAGCACCCGGGTCAGGACCGGGGCTGCGCCGACCGCGTCGGTGCCGCCGAAGAAGGCCAGCACCCGGGGGCGGCTGACCGCCCTGGCGGGCGGGGCGACCGGCGGCCGGGCGCTGATCACGGTGTCCCGCAGCAGGGCGTACCCGCTCCCGGCGAGCAGCCGGCCGGGCAGCGCCGCGGCGGACCCCAGCTCGGGCAGGTCCGCCCCGGAACTCAAGCTGGGCAGCTCCGCCCCGAAGTTCTGGTCGAGGTAGAGGTCCGCGACCTGGCCCCGGCTGTCGCCGTCGATGATGGCGAGGGTGTGGACGCCTGCGGCGCGCACGGCGCCGGCTCCGGCCGGGTCCAGTTCGTACGAGTCGAGGACCAGCACGTCCAGGTGGTGTCGGCGGGCCGCCTCGACCAGGTCGGCCGCCGACTCCGGGCCGGGAAGTAGCGGGATGCCCCGCGCGGCCAGCTCCGCGGTTGCCCAGTCGAGCCGTTCGACGGTGCCGAACACTGTGACGTCGGCGCCCCGGGCGAGGAACTCCTCGGCGAGCGCCAGGCAGCGGACGAGGTGGCCGACGCCGCGCCGTGGCCCGGCGTCACAGCGCAACCCGACCCTCAGGGTGCTCAGGATTCCTCCAGGTGCTTCTGTCGTACGTCGGCGTTGAGCGCGCGCAGCCGGGGCTGGCCGTCGAGCCAGTCGGCGAGCTTGGCCAGCGGCACGCTGACGTCACCGAAGTGGTCGATGATCGCGCTGACCAGCGTCCAGTCCTGCTCGGTGTCGAGGGTGAGCCGCAGCGCGGAGCGGTCCGGGGTGAGCGTCACCCCGAGCACCCGGAACAGCTCCGGATGGGTGTACGCGTACGAGGTGACGTGCACCCGGTGGTGGTCGGTGGCGAGCCGGCCCAGGGTGCGCAGCGTCTCCGCTCGGATGATCTCGACGTCGAGCCCTCGGGGCAGGGTCCGGGCGATGGACGTGCTGGCGTAGTCCAGCCCGGGGACCGCCCGGTACACCGATGCGACCACTGTGATGATCTCCGGGTCGAGCAGGGGGCAGTCGGCGGTGAACCGCATGACGGCGTCTCCCGGGTGCGCCGCGAGGGCGCCCACGAAGCGGTCGAGCACGTCGTCGACCGGCCCGCGGTGGCACGGCACGTCGAGGCGCGCGCACTCGGCGGCCACCGCGTCGTCGACCGCGTCGGTGCTGGTGGCAACGACCAGGTCGGCCAGGACGCCGCTGTCCCGGGCGGCGCGTACGACCCGGCCCAGCACCGAGCGTCCGGCGAGTGGGCGGAGCACCTTGCCGGGCAGCCGTGACGAACCCATCCGAGCCTGCACGATGCCGACGATCCGCAGCCCCGCGTCGTCCGTGGAGGCCTCGGGCACCGGTACGCCGGTCACTGCTGCTCCTCCTGCTTGGGGGCGAGCACCGCGGTGGCCCGGCGTTTGGCGGCGCGGGCACCCCGTTTGGCCAGCCGGGCCGGGGTGATGGCGAGCCGGCCCACCCGGTAGCTGAGCGACCCGCTGAGCAGGCTGATCGTCGTCTCGGCCCGGCGCAGCGCCCGTTCCCGCGAGGTGAGCAGTTCCTCGGTCCACGCGGTCAGCGCCGCCAACCGGGTGAGTTCCTCGCGCTGGCGCAGCCACGCCTCGCGTAGCTGCTGGTAGCTGTGCCCGCCGACCGGCGGGTCGGTTGGCGTGACGGCGTGCAGTTCGGTGGCGAGGCCGACAGTGCCGTCGGCGTCCAGCCCGTGCAGCGCGGCGGCGATGGCCGCCTCGGCCTCGATCGCCTCGCTGACTGTCGCGCGGTCGAGGTCGTGGCCGGCGAGTCCGCCGAGCACCACGGTCAGGCCCGCGACGTCGAGAGTGGACGACCATGGGTGGGCGTACCCGCCGGTGAGCAGGCCCGCGGCGAAGCGCCACAGCCCGCGGGCGAGCACCACGTCGGCGGGCAACGCGGCGGTGGCCCGCCAGCTGGGGTCGAGCACCGCGTACCGCTCGCCGTCGACCACCACGTTGTCGGTGCCGGCCAGCGCCGCCGCTCCGGCGATCCGGCCGTCGGCATCGGCCTGGCCGGCGAGCCAGCCCGCGTACCCGTGCAGCAGCGCACGCAGGGTGGCCAGGTCGCGGCGCAGCGAGGCGTCGAGCAGCAGGGTACGCAGCAGCCGGCCGGACGGCACCGGTCCGGACAACGCGTCGGCGTCGCGGTAGGCGGCCTCGCGGCTGGCGAACGGCGCGGCGGCCGGCGTCGTCGCGTCGGTGGCCGGGATGAGCCCCCAGCGCCAACCGGACGGGCCGTGCAGCACCTCCAGCACGCCGATGCCGGGGCGACCGGTCTGCACGAGAGCCACCGGCAGGTCCGCCTCGACGACCGGGGTGGCCGGGTCCGTGGGTTCGGCGGGCCGGTGGGCGAGGGTCAGCCAGCCCGGTGCGAGGTCGGCGGCACGCCCGGCGTGCAGGGCGTCCACCGCGAGCCGGGCCGGGTCCTGAAGCACTGTGGCGCTGGTGAAACCCCCGGCGCAGGCGCCGTGCAGCACCGCGTCGAACAGGCCGGAGCCCGCGTCCCGGTCGAGGTGGTCGGCGTCCAGCAGCGCCGTCGGGGTGCTGACATCGGGGTACGCGGCCCAGCACGCGGCCGGCCGCAGCCCCGCCGCGCCGAGCCGCTCGCGCAGTTGGTCCCGGTTGGCCGGGTGGGCGCGGTCCAGCACGCCGCCGATGGTCCAGGCGGAGTCGTCGCGGCGGGCGTACCAGGGGCTGGTGTCGACGAGCCGGTGCAGGCCCAGCGGGTTGTCCAGGCGCAGCAGCAGGGCGCCGCCCGGCCGGACCGCGGCGACGAGTCGTGCCAGCACGGCGTCCCAGCCGAGGCGGGTGCCCTCCACCGACTCCACCGGGTCCAGCCCGGCAGCCGCGATCACCACGTCGTACGTCTCGTCGTCGGGTAGCCCGGCCGGGCCACCCACCACCACGCGGGCGGCCCGGTCCGCCAGCGCCACCGCGTCCGGGTGGCTGCGCAGCAGGCAGGTGACCTCGGCGTGGGTGAGCTGGTCGAGCAGTGCCGGGTCGTGTGGACCGGCCACCAGGACCCGGGCGCCGGGCGGCACCAGCAGCGCGGCCAGCGCGGCGAGCGGCCCACCGTTGGCCAACCGTTCCTGCGGCAGGTCCGACCAGGCCAGCATCTCGCCGCCCGGCAGGGTGATCCGGTCCGCGGGTGCCGTTTCAGTCGTCACTGTCTTCCTCTTCATCCTGGAGGTTCGCCCAACCGAGCAGCTCGCGAAGCTCGGCGGGCGTGCATCGGTGGTCGGTGCCCAGCTCGGCGCGGGCGATCTCGACGGCGGTGGGCAGGTCGACAGTGGTGCCGTGCAGCTGCGGCCACTGCCGTCGGATCCGAGCGGTGCCGCCGAAGGTGGGGTCCTCGTTGGACAGGATCATCGGGTCGCCGTAGACCGCCGGTTCGCATCCGGCCGCGATGCCGTAGAAGATCGCGCTGGTCAGCCGGTTGGATGCTACCCGGCGGTGACGGCGCAGTTCGGTGAGCTGTCGGTCGAGGAACTCCGGATCGGTGTCCTTCCACCAGTGTCCCCGGTAGCCGTGGCAGATCACCCGGAACCCGGCGCGCTCGTAGAGCCGGCGTACGTTGCGCATCCGGTACTCGTGCCAGTACAGGCAGACCGTGACCGGGCCGGGCTCGGTGTCCTGGATGAGGGCGATCAGTTTGCGGTGGTCGCCCTTGACGTGTTGACCCTCCCAGCCGTGGAACGGGTACCAGATCGTGCCCTCCCGCTCCTCGGCCGGTGGTTCCTCGGGTCGCATCGCCAACAGGTAAGTGAACGGCGCGCCGATGACCACCACGTTGCGTCGCCCCACCGACCAGGCCCGGCGGCGGGTCTGCTCCGACCAGAGCAGGCTGGGGGTGCGTTCGGCGTACGGGTGGCCGGGGGCCAGGCCGTCACCGATGTTCCAGCCGTGCTGCACGTACCCGTTGATCCGGGGTGGGTGCCGGTCGCCGAGGCCGGCGTAGCGGGCCAGCACGTGCGCGTGGCCGTAGAAGTGGTTGGCGTGGTGCATCAGGTTCCCATCAGACGGCGAGACGCACCGGGCCGCCGCGCACCGCGGCGGTCAGCGCGTCGATGACGCGGTCCTGGTCGGCGTCGCTGAGCCCCGGGTACAGCGGCAGCGACAGCTGCTGGGAGTAGAACGACTCGGCCACCGGGCAGGATCCGCGCCGGTAGCCCAGGTCGGCGAAGGCCGGGTGCCAGTGCACCGGGATGTAGTTGACCTGGACGCCGATGCCGGCGGCGCGCATCCGGTCGTACACCTCGCGGCGACGTCCGTCGAGCACCCGGATCGGGTAGAGGTGCCAGGCCGGGTCGGCCCACGACCTGCGGCTTGGCGGCAGCACGCCGTCCAGGTCGGCCAGCGCCTTGTCGTAGCGGGCGACCAGGGCGCTGCGGCGGGCCGTGAACTCGCCGAGCCGACGTAGTTGGCTGCGGCCCAGGGCGCAGAGCACGTCCGGCAGCCGGTAGTTCAGCCCGAACTCGTGCACCTCCTGGTGCCAGCCGCCCTCGTCCGGGAACCGCAGGTCGTCGCGGTCGCGGACCACGCCGACGCCACGGAACCGGCGGGCCCGCTTCAGGATCTCCGGGTCCAGTGCCGCGACGGCGCCACCCTCGGCGGTGGTCAGGTTCTTCGTGGGAAAGAACGAGAACGTGGTGAGGTCGGCGAGCGAACCGACCGGCCGACCGTGGTACGTACCGCCGATGGAGTGCGCCGCGTCGGCGAGCAGCAGCGCGTCGCTGCCCCCGATCGACGTGCGCAGCGCGTCGTAGTCGGCGGGGTGTCCGGCGTAGTCGACGGCGGCGACGACCTTCGTGTGCGAGGTGACCGCGGCGGCGGCCGCCGCCGGGTCGAGGCAGAACGTCTCGTCGTCGACGTCGGCGAACACGATCTTCGCGCCGAGGGCGACCGCGCTGCTGGCGGTCGCCACGAACGTCATCGGCGGGACGACCACCTCGTCGCCCGGCCCCACCCCGGCCGCCGCGTACGCCACGTGCAGCGCCGCGGTGCCGTTGGAGACGGCGGCGACGCCGACTCCGCCGGTCCACCGGGCGAGGTCGGCCTCGAAGGCGTCGACCTGCGGACCGGTGGTGAGCCAGTCGCCGCGCAGCACGTCGGCGACGGCGGCGACGTCGTCCTCGCTGATCGACTGCCGGCCGTACGGGAGCATCCCCGTCATCCGTTGATGCCGAGCATGTCGCGCAACTGCTCGACGCTGAGCCACTCGTCGTTGGTGTCCGACTGGTAGGCGAAGCCGTCCGGCACCGGGTCGCAGTCGATCGGCGCCTGGTAGCCCCACGTGGCGATGGTCGGTTGGACGATGAACCGGCCGTCGGCGCGCAGGGTCCGCCGGCTGTCGTCGGGCGCGATCATCTCCTCGTGCAGCTTCTCGCCCGGCCGGATCCCGATCTCGTGGGTGGTGGCGTCCGGGGCGACGGCCTCGACCAGGTCGAGGATGCGCATGCTCGGGATGCGCGGTACGAACAGCTCGCCGCCCTGCATCTGGTCGAACGAGTCCATGACGAACTGCACGGCCTGGTCCAGAGTGATCCAGAAGCGGGTCATCCGCTTGTCGGTGATCGGCAGGCTCTTGCCCTCGGCGGCCAGCCGGCGGAACAGCGGGACCACCGAGCCGCGGCTGCCCACCACGTTGCCGTAGCGCACCACCGAGAACCGGGTGGGGTGCTGGGCGGCGTAGTGGTTGGCCGAGACGAACAGCTTGTCGCCGACCAGCTTCGTCGCGCCGTACAGGTTGATCGGGCTGGACGCCTTGTCGGTGGAGAGCGCGATGACCTTCTTGACGCCGGCCTCGATCGCCGCGTCGACGACGTGCTGCGAGCCGGTGATGTTGGTGGCGATGTACTCCGAGGGGTTGTACTCCGCGGTGTCCACCTGCTTCAGCGCGGCGGCGTGCACCACGTGGTCGACGCCGTGCATGGCCCGGGTGAGGCGGTGCCGGTCCCGGATGTCGCCGATGAACCAGCGCAGCCGCGGGTCGTCGCCGAGCTGCTGGCGCAGCTCGTACTGCTTGAGCTCGTCGCGGGAGAACACCACCACGCGGGCGGGGTCGGCCTCGTTGAGGATGTGCCGGAGGAACGTCCTGCCGAAGGAACCAGTTCCCCCGGTGATCAGAATGGACGATCCATTCAACTCACTCAATGTGGTGCTCCCGTGTTCGTGGATGAACGAGCGGCAGTGGGCCGGCCGACCGGGGTGACACGCTAGCCATGGCGGGTTAACTTCCCGGCGCTCGCGGGTGAACCACAACCTCTGCTCCCGTGAATGCCGAACACCGCGCAGGCGAACACTTCCGACCGCCCCGGATGTGGGCTGACCTGGCCGGATCGGGCCGTTACAGTGACCGCGCGAACGACCCGGCGGCCCGGCGCGCAGCCGGGGTCAGGCGTTCACCCGACATCCACACCGGCTCGGTGCGAGCGGGCCACCCCGAGCGTCTCCGACGCCGGGCGGTGGGCACGTCGAATCCGCGCGGGGCCGGTACGGCCGGCAATTCTGGAGGCGTTCATGGCACCCGGTAGTGACGTGATCGAACGGCCGGTGGTGGCGGCCGGGACGCCGAGCGGCCCGCCCGCCCGACGGTGGCTGGTGCCGCTGCTGCTGGTCGTCGGTTGGGTGCTCAGCGTGGCCTGGCGCATGTGGTGGTCCCGGCACATCGTGCTGCCCATCGCGCACACCGACGAGGACAGCTACCTGAACACCGCCCGCGCGTTGGCCGGCGGTCCGGGGGGCTTCAGCAGCGAGAACGACCTGCTGCGCCGGGTCGGCTACCCGATGCTGATCTCGCCGGCGTTCCTCGGGGACCGGGACTTCACCGACAGCTACCGGCTCGTCCAGCTGATCAACGCGATGGTGAACTCGACGCTGCTGCCGCTGGCGTACCTGTTCGGTCGTCGTCTGTTTCAGCTGCGCCGCTCGTACGCGCTGCTCGGCGCGGTCGCGGCGGCGACCCTGCCGGCCGCCGCCTTCTACGCGGGCGTCGCCATGATCGACGCGGTGATGGCGCCGCTCGTGGTCGCCTGGCTGCTCGCCGTGCACCGCTGGATCACCCGGCCCGGCCCTTTCGCCGCCGCCACGGTGGGCCTGCTCGTCGGCGGGTTCCACCTGCTGCACTCCCGCGGCCTGGTGATCGTGGCCGTGCACGCCGGGCTGGTCCTGCTGCTGTTCGTCCGCCGCCGGATCAGCCCGCCCGTCGTGCTCGCGGCGCTGCTGCCGGTGCTCGCCATGGCGCTCGTCAACGAGGCCGCCATCCGCTACCTCGGCGGCAAGGTCTACCTGCTCGGCAGCACTCCCGGCGGCAGCACGCTCGACGCGATCGCCTCCGCCCAGGGCGTGGTCCGGGTGAGCGCCGCGGTCACCACCCAGCTCTGGTACCTCGTGGTGATCACGTTCGGACTGGCCGGGGTGGCCTGGGCCGGGGCAGTCCGCGAGCTGTGGCGTCCGCGGCACGGCGACGCGGCCCGCTGGACGATGGGCGTGGCACTGGTGGTGACCGTCGGGGTGGCCGGCGGCGCGTCGGTGATCCTGTCCGGCATCACCGGCAAGCCGCTGGACGCGATCTACGGCCGGTACGTGCAGATGCTCGCGCCGTTCTGGCTGCTGGTCGGCGTGGGGGTGCTGTTCACCGCCGGCTGGCGGGTGGTGCTGCGCCGGATGGCGGTCGCGGTGGCGTTGCTGGTCGGTGGCGGCGCGCTGATCGCGGCCCGACTCGCGTACGTGGCCAGCCAGGGCCACCAGCTGCGCTACGGCGGTTTCAGCGCGCCGGACCTGGTGGCGTTGACCGCTGGCTGGCGGGAGTTGCGACCGGTGGTCGGGTCGCTCGTCGGCATCGCCGGCTGTGTGCTGCTCGTCGCCGCGGCCCGGGTGCCCCGCCTGCGGCTGCCGATCCTCGGCGCCCTCGTGGTGGTCAACCTCGTCACGATGCAGGTGATCGACCAACGGATCGTCCGACCGGCCGCCGAGAGCACCGCCCCGACGCCCCGGGTGGCCGACGTCGGCGTACGCCCCGGCGAGCGGGTGTGGGCCTCGACCGGCGTGCACTACGTCCTGCGGTTCAACCTCAGCCACCAGGTGACCTGGACCGACGTCCGGTGGTTCGGCGACAAGCAGCCGCCGGCAGCGGCGCAGGTCGTGTTCGCCCGCTGGGCACCCGGGCAGCCCGACGACTGGGAAGGGGCGGCCTACGGCTTCGTGCGACTCGGCGGTAACCCGGCGCAGCACTGGGCCGCCTGGCGGCGCGTCTGACCCACCGCGCCCGGTGGACACCGCTATTCGTGAACGGCGGATGTCCACCGGGAGCACTGTCGGTTAATGGTTCCCGTCCATTTCGGAAAATGGTCCGCCCATCAGCGCTGGCGGCGGTCCGCCCGAGCGAGGGAAATCGGGACGACGGTAATTTCCCGGCCGTCGGACAGCTCCTGTCGCGGTGTGCCCTCGACGAATCGGAAACGTCGGTTCATCTGTCGTACGACGGTATTGTGGCCGAGGACCTCGCCGTCGAGTCGATCCAGGTGCAGCCCGTCGAAGGCGTACTCGACGGCCTCCCGCATGACCCCCAGCCAGGCCGGCAGCGTCTCGCCCCTGGCGTCCAGGCCGTCGGCGTCGAGATAGAAGCCCCACGCGCCGGTCCGCGGGCCGTCCAACCGCAGGTGGGAGAAGGTGACCACACCGCAGGGCCGGTCGTCGCGGACGTACACCAGCACCCGCCGGGACGGGTCGTCGCGGACCGCCGACCACCAGCGGGCATGCTCGGGGGCGGTGATCTCGTGGCTGGTCTTGCTGACCTGTCGGTTGGTTTCCTGATTACGCCAGGACAACATCAGATGAACGTCGTCCGCCGTCGCTTCGCGCAGCACGTGCGTCTCGCTTTCCTAGCCGTTCACGTCGGGTCCCGGCACCTTACCTGGGCCTACCGGGAAATCAGATATGCATTCGTTGGGTTGTAGACTGCGGCGCATGAACGAATTGAGTCGCGCGCAGATTCGCGACCTCATGGCTCAGGTGCTGAAGAATCAGGACAAGGAGCTGCCCGCTGACGACGCGGCGCAGTTGCGGGAGATCGGCTTCCGGTCGCTCGACTTCTCCGAGCTGGCCCTGCGGGTCGAGGACGAGACGGGGGAGGAGCTCAACTTCGACGCCCCCGGGCTGCGTCGCATCGCCACCGTCGGGGATGTCCTCGACTTCCTCGTCGAGCTTCAACACCAGTGACCGTCGCGACGTCGCGCCACCTGACCCCCGCCAGCCCGGAGCCAGCCGGTGTCGACAACCGGCTCGTCGTCGGTGGCGCCACGCTGGCCTGGCGTTCGCTGCCGACGCCCACACTGCCCGACCCGGCGGCGGTGCTCGCCCGCTCGGCCGTGCACGCGCTCACCGCGGCGCGGCAGCACGCCGTGCACGGCACCGAGTTGCTGCTCAGCACCGCGAGTCGGGTCGACGCGGTGATGCGCACCGAGCTGCTGGAGGCCGGGTTCACCGTCGGCGTCCTCGACGACGACGGCGTGCACCCGAGCGCGCCGGCCCGGCCGCGAGCCGCCGAGCCGGGCCGACTCTGGCTGCTGACCTCGGGCTCCACCGGGCGTCCGAAGCGGGTCGGGCACACCCTCGACACGCTGACCACAGTGCGGGCCGACCAGCCCGACCGGACCTGGCTCTGCCCGTACGCCCCGGGCACGTACGCCTGGTGGCAGGTCGTCACCCTGTCGCTGACCCAGCCCGGCCAGCACCTGGTGGTGGTCGAGCCCGACGAGTTGGACGACTGGCCCACCGTCGCGGCCACCCACGGGGTGGACGCGGCCTCCGGCACCCCGACCTTCTGGCGGCGCACCCTCTACCGCGACGCCGAGGCCCTCGCCCGGGTGCCGCTGCGCCAGATCACCCTCGGCGGGGAACCGGTGGACCAGGCGATCCTGGACCAGCTGCGGGAGCTCTTCCCGACGGCCCGGATCTCCTGGATCTACGCGTCCTCCGAGGTGGGGGCGTCCATTGTGGTGCACGACGGGCGGGCCGGGTTCCCGGTCGACTGGCTGGGCCGGGAAACCCCGGGCCGGCCGACGCTCTCCGTCCACGACGACGAACTGGTGGTCACCTCCCCGTACCACGGGGCCGGTCTCGCCGGCCCGATCCGCACCGGGGACCGGGTGCAGGTGCTCGACGGCCGTGTGCTGATCACCGGCCGACTCGACTCCGACGAGATCAACGTCGGTGGTAGCAAGGTCTCCGCCGGTGTGGTCCGCGGTGTGCTCGCCGGTCATCCGGCGGTGGCCTGGGCCCGGGTGACCGGCCGCCGCGCCCCGGTGCTCGGGCGGATGGTGGTCGCCGAGGTGGTCCTCGGTCCGTCCTCCGTGGACACCGACGAGGCCGCGCTGGTCCGCTGGTGTGCCGACCGGCTCCCCGAGCACGCGGTGCCACGCCGCATTCGCGTCCTGACCGACATTCCCGTCAAGGAGACCCTGAAGAGCGATGTCTGAGCCAGCCGACAACCAGCTCGTCCCGCCCAGCTCCGTGGTCCTCGTCTCCGGCGGTTCCCGTGGCCTGGGCCTGGCCATCGTCACCGACCTGCTCGACGCGGGCGTACGCGTGGCCGCGTTCGCCCGCACCATCACCCCGGAGTTGGAGAAGCTCGCCGCCGAGCACCCCGACCGGGTGCACGTGGGCTCGGTGGACGTCACCGACCTGCACGCCGCGCAGAGCTTCGTCCGCGAGGTGGAGCAGCACCTCGGCCCGATCGACGGCATCGTCAACAACGCCGCCATGGGGCAGGACTCGCTGCACGCGCACACCGCCACCGACGACATCGCCCGGATCATCGAGACCAACCTGACGGCCCCGCTGCAGCTGACCCGACTGGTGATCCGCCGGATGCTCGCCAAGGGGTTGCGCGGGCGGATCGTCAACATCACCTCGATCTGCGGGCAGCGCGGTTTCCCGGGTCTCGTCGCGTACTCGGCCACCAAGGGCGGCATGGACGCGGCCACCCGCTCGCTCGCCCGCGAACTCGGCGGCCGGATGCTGGTCAACTCGGTCGCGCCCGGGTTCTTCGCCTCGGAGATGTCCGCCGTGCTCGGTCCGACCCAGCTCGACCAGATCGTGCGCCGCACCCCGACCGGCCACCTGACCGAGCCGGTGGAGGTCACCCCGGTCGTGCGGATGCTGCTCCGGGAGCACACCAACATCAACGGCCAGGTCATCGTGGTGGACGGTGCCGCCGCCATCTGACCTGCGGTCGGTTCCCCTGCCTGTGCAACCGGCGCGGCGGATCGACCGTACCGGGCCGGCCCAGTCGTCGGGGACGGGCGGCGGGGCCACGCCGCGTCCGGTGCCCGGGCTGCTCGCTGCCGCCGAGCAGCATCTGCGCATCGGTGCCCCCGCCGACCTGGCCGACGCGGTTACCCGTAGCCACCTCGACGACGGCCGTTGCGTCGGCTGGTACGGCCCGCAGACGCCCGGTTGGCGGGTGGCCATCGACGCGGAGCGCACCGACGCCCCGGTGCCGCCGGCGCTGGCCCGCCGGTTCGGCGCCGGTGACTTCTGGGCCCGGTGGACCCGCGCCGAGTGCTGCTGCAAGCTGGCCGACGTGCCGGTGGCGGCCTGGTGGCGGCGTCACGGCCTGGGTGCGCCGGCCGACGGCTCGGCGGTCTGGCGGACCCTCCGCCTGGCCGACCTGGTGGTCACCGTCGGCTTCGCCTCCAACGGCCGAGGTGCCGCCACCAACGGCCCACCCCGCTAAACCCGCCCCGCCCCGCCCCCACCCCGCGCCCACCCCACTCCGTCGATCATGGAGTTGTGGTGCCTCACAAAGCAGGCACCGGGGGTCTTAACGACCACCACAAGTCCATGATCGACGCGGGCGGGCCGGGCCGGGCCGCGTACGGGTGGGGTGGGGTTGGGGGTTAGATCTGGTTCCAGCTCAGGGGGGTGCCGCGGGGGACGTCGGTGGTGAAGGTGCGACCCAGGACCCGGTCGATCTCCACGGGGGCCAGCCCACCGGCCGGCCGGATCGAGCGGACGTTGTGCGCCGTCACCGGATCGCCGGCCCGGACGTCCTCGACCACGAAGAGCGACCGGCGGAACCGGAGCCCTTCCCGCTCCGCGGGGGTCGGTCCGATCGCGGTGCCACCCAGCGCCTCGAACGCGCGGCCGGACTCGGCGACCAGGGCCGTGAGCTCCGCGGGGTTCAGGGAGAAGTCCGAGTCCACACCGCCGTCTGCCCGGTCCAGCGTCACGTGCTTCTCGATGAAGCAGGCACCGAGCGCCACCGAGGCGACCGCCACTCCGATGCCGGGGGTGTGGTCGGAGAGCCCGACCGGCACGTCGAACGCGCCGGCCAGCACCGGCAACCGGCGCAGGTTGCTGTCGGCCGGCGGGGCCGGGTAGGACGCGGTGCAGGCCAGCAGGACGATGCCAGCCGCGCCGCCGGCCCGGGCGGTGCGCACGGCGGCGTCGATCTCGGCGACCGTCGCCATTCCGGTGGAGATCACCATCGGTTTGCCGGTGCTGGCCACCAGCCGGATCAGCGGCAGGTCGACAAGCTCCGACGAGGCGATCTTGTACGCGGGCGCGTCCAGCGACTCCAACAGCTCCACGGCGGTCGCGTCGAACGGCGACGAGAAGACGGTCAGGCCACGCTCCCGGGCCCGTTCGAAGATCGGGGCGTGCCACTCGTACGGGGTGTGCGCGCGTTCGTAGAGGCGGTACAGGTTCTCCCCGCCCCACAGTTCGTGCCCGCTGGAGATTCGAAAGGCAGGGGTGTCGACGTCGATGGTGATCGTGTCCGGCCGGTACGTCTGAAGCTTGAGCGCGTGCGCCCCGCTCGCTGCCACCGCGTCGACGATGGCCAGCGCCCGGAACAGATCGCCGTTGTGGTTGCCGGACATCTCGGCGACCACGAACGGTCGCTCCCCGGCACCGACCGCGTGCGGTCCGATCTTGATTGTCGCTGTCATTCCGACCTCTGCTCAGGTACGCCCGCACCGGGGTGCGGTGGTGCTGTCGTCGTCCACCCGGCGGGCGGACGACCTGGAAAATCAGGACGCCGGGAGCAACCCCGGCTCCCGGCGTGCTCAGCGGTGGGGGCGATCACGGCAGCCGGCCGCCGGCCAGCGCGTCGCGCCGCTCCGGCGCGAGCCCACCGTCGCGCGTCGACCCCGCGCTCGCCCCTCGCCCCGGGTCCTCGTCGGCGGCGAGCGAACCACCCCCGGCGCCGCCCACCGGGCCGGATCGACGCAGGCGACCAGCGACCCGGTGGGCCTGGCGCAGCGCCGAGTACGCCACCCAGTCACCCCGCCCGACGAGGCGGTGCTTGAGCCCGGTCGCGCCCGGGGGCAGCGGGTAGCCGCCGGTGGGCAGGTAGCGACGGTAGTGCGCGGCGGCCCGGTGGAAGAAGCCGCGCCGCAGGTGTGGGTGCAGCCGGCCATCGTTGCCCACCACCACCAGGTAGTGGCTGATCATCAGCTCGAACAGCTCGGCCTGCAACCGCTCGTCCGGGTGCTTCCGGGCGACCCAGTCCATCAGTCGCTCGTACTGGGCGAAGGCGTCGAAGTGCCGGCCGCTGCGGGTGGAGGTGATCGCGCCCTGGCGGCCCTGGCGGTACAGGTAGCAGACCCGGTCCAGCACGGAGATCTTCTCGGCCCCGATCAGCAGGGGGTGGCTGAACGGGATGTCCTCGTACCAGCCGGGGAAGAACCGCAGCTCCAGCTCGTCCATGAAGTCCCGGCGGACCACCTTGTTCCAGGCGGTGTGCTGCACCCGCAGCAGTTGCGGCCGGTCGGCCAACCGGGTCACGCCGGTGATCCCGCGCAGCAGCGGGCTGCTCGCGTCGATTTCCCGCCGGCCGTCCTCGTGCACCCGCAGGTGGTCGAGCATCAGCACGTCGGGCTGGTGCTGGCGCAGCCGGTCCAGCACCGCGGCGATCGTGCCCGGTGGCAACCAGTCGTCGCTGTCGACGAACCAGACGTACCGGCCGTTGGCCACGTCGAGCCCGGCGTTGCGGGCCAGCCCCAGACCCACGTTGCTGCTCAGGTGCACGACGCGCACGCCGTCGCGGCTGACCGCGTACGAGCGGAGCATGTCGCCGCAGCCGTCCGGGGAGGCGTCGTCGACGGCGATCAGCTCGACCGCGTCCGACTCGCCCGCCGGGATGTCGGCACGGATCGACTCGAGGCACTGGTACAGGTACGCCTCGACGCCGTACACGGGCACGACGATGCTCAGCAGCGGTGCGTGCGTCGGCTCATTGACCACGTCCGCCACCTTCGACGACCCGGGTGGCCGGGCCCGGAACCTGACGTTGCCGCCGATGGTGGACTCTCTGAACTCCCGCCCAGCGGGAGGTTAACGCCGAGCCGGTGGGCGGTTTCCAGCCCGGGGAGCGGGGGCTCGTGGGGCGGGTGGGATGCGTCCGGTTCACCCGGGAGTGACCCGGTAGGGTGCCTCGGTGCGGCCCTGCCGGGTCGTCGTGGGCGTCGCCGTCGCGCCGTCCGACGCCGCGCCGAGGAGGCTACGACAGTGCTGGTGACCCTGCCGAGCGCCGGGATCCCGGCATGACGAGCGTCGCCGCGACGTCGGCCGCCCGGCCCGCACCGGCCCCGCCCCGGCTGCCCTCGCTGACCGGGCTGCGGTGGATCGCCGCTCTGCTGGTCTTCGGCTTCCACGCCGGCACCATGCGGATCATCGCCGAGCCGGACTACAAGGCCGTCATCGACGCGCTGTTCACCCTCGGTCTCTCCGGGGTGCAGTTCTTCTTCATCCTCAGCGGTTTCGTGCTGGTCTGGTCGGCCCGCGAGGGCGACTCGCGGCGTACGTTCTGGCGGCGACGGATCGCCAAGATCTACCCGAATCACCTGGTGCTGTTCGTGGCGACGCTGGTGGTCGCCTGGTGGTTCGCCGACCCGGTCCTGCCGGCGGCGGCGTTGGAGAACCTGCTGCTGTTGCAGGCGTGGGATCCCCGGCCGGGCTGGTTCTACAGCATCAACACCGTCAGCTGGTCGCTGTCCTGCGAGTTCTTCTTCTACCTCTGCCTGCCGCTGGCGCTGCCGCTGCTGCGCCGGGCCCGGCCGAAGCTGCTCTGGGCGCTGATCGTCGCGCTGCCGCTGCTGATCCTCGCGCTCTGGCCGGCACAGGAGTTGGTGCCGGAGGTGAGCCGTTGGTGGTTCACCCAGATCTTCCCGCCGGTGCGGTCGCTGGAGTTCTGGTTGGGCGCGGTGGCGGCCGAGTTGATGCGCCGAGGGCTCTGGCGCGGTCCCAAACTGACAGTGGCAAGCGGAATCTTCCTGGTCACCTGGGTGGTGGCCGCGCAGTGGATCCGCGCCGAGCTGTGGACCACGCTGCTCGCGGTCGCGTACCTGTTGGTGATCACCGCTGCCGCGGACGCGGACGTGCGGGGTCGGCGCTCGCCGTGGCGGTCCCGGCCGCTGGTCTGGCTCGGTGAGGTCTCGTTCGCCTTCTACCTGGTGCACGTGCTGGTGATGACGAGCGTGCTGCGGTGGAGCGGAACCTGGGGGATCGGCTTCGGAGGCTGGCGTGGCCCGGCCGTGGTGCTCGGTTTCCTGGCGGCGAACCTGATCCTCGCCGGGTTGCTGCACCGCTTCGTCGAAACCCCGATGATGCGCCGGCTCGCGCCGCGCCGCGCGGCCCGTCCAGCGCCCGTCCCGCGACAACGCGCGGCCGGCGACGACGACGCGCGAGACTCCGCGAGCATCGCCCGCGGCGAGGTCGACGGACCCGCTGGCGAGGTCGGTCAGGCCGGCGGTCGATCACCGTACGCCGACCTGCGCTGACGGCGTCCACCCTGGTCAAAGGGGTCGGCGCGGCGTGATCCGACACGCCCGTGGTCGATGCGCCCGGGTCGGCGCGAGGCGTAGCGTGGGGACGTGCTTCCGGTCGCGTTCACCTGTCCGCTGTGGTGGGTGGCGCGCTGGGCGACTCGGGTGCTGACCAGCCTCGCCGTCGTCGCGGCCCTGGCGCTCGGCGCAGGCCCGGCCACGGCCGCCACGTCGACGCCCGGCTCGGGGCCCACGTCGAGCGTGGTGCCGACCACTGTCGCCGGTGCCGACGCCATCGGGTCGGGGGCACACGACGCGGCCCGTCCGGCCCCGGCGAAGGCCGCCGAGGAGTCGGTCCCGACCTGGTCGGTCGACTCGCCGGTGGCGCTCCCCGGCGATCAGAACACCATCGCGGCCGGCGTGCTGCCGGCCAGGGCGGCCGAATCTGACCGGCTGCCCCTCGTCGACAGTGCGAGCGGTCGGGCTTCCCGGGCCCCACCCGGGCGCTGAGCCACCGGGACGACCGTCCCGCCGCCGCGCCCTGTCGACCCACCCGCTCCCTGACCCGCCGACCCGTGGCCCGCCGTGGCCCGCTGGTCGGCGCGGCTTTCCATCGCACTGCTCTCTCCCCGAGGTGCCGACCATGGAGACCGTCGTCTTCTACCAGTTCGTGACCGAGGTGCCGCGGGCCGCCGCCATCTGGTCGACGCTGTTCCTGCTGACCCTGGGCCTGCTCACCGTGCTGGCCGCCCGCCCCGAACGGGCCCGGCCGACCGGCGACCCGGTCCCGGCCGGGCCCACCGCCCAGGAGTTGGCCGCCGCCGAGGCCGTCGACAGGCGCCGCTACGCCGAGGAGGTGGCCGTTGCCGCGGCCCGCGCGGCCACCACCGCCAAGCGGCGGCGTGCCGCCTGGCTGACCGCTCAGGAACAGCTGGAGCAGGCCTGGATCGGGTACGACGAGGCGGACGCCGCCGCGCGTCGCTTCGCTGGCGCGGGGGCACTGCCCACCCCGCAGACCCCGCACACCCCCGCCGAGTACGCCGCCCGGGAACGCTATCTGCACCGGGCGGCGATGGCGGCGTACTGGCGGGGCGACCTGACCATGGCGCAGCTCGGCGACGTGTTCGGGCACCGGCGCGGCTGGGATCCCCGGCGACACCCGGTCGAGCAGGAGGTGCTGATCAGCCGGGTGATCCGGGATGCGCGGTCGACCGATTACCAGGTGGCCGCCGACCGTGAGCGGGTCGCCTGGCGCGACGCGGAATTGGCCGCCGAGTCGGCTCGTGCCCTCGCCGAGGAGGCGTACGCGGCGGCGGCCCGGCTCCGCCCGACCCTGGTCCCCGCGCGCCGCACGGTCGCCGGGGCGTTGCGTCCCGCCGTCGTGGCACTGTGGCGCCCGGCCCGGGTGGGTTGAGCCCAATCCGTTATGTGAGGCCGGTCACCCGATCGAGAAATCGGACGTCCGACGCGATCGACGGGATTGTTCCCACGATTGTGGCCGCGTTCTTTGCGGCCTGTCCGGTTGTCGCCCGTAGGCGTCGCCGTAACTGGTTGTCCCATCGAGTCACATCATCGGCATTACGCGCAGAAATTGTGGCGCCAATTGGGGTTTACGCAGGTGAACCTGGCTTGGCAGGGCGTTGAGACGCCAGTAGTGTCGTCCCGTCCGGTGCGGTAACCGATCGCAAGACGCGACGCCGCATCGACCCGCTTAATCGTGATCAACGAACCGGGGACCCACCAGTAAGTCCGGGGTGAATCCGCGAGCCACGGCCCGCGGTAGGGCGTCTTCCCGCCCGAATCCGTCAGCTAACCCGGTAGGCGGTGTCGGAAGGAGTCCCATCCTCGTGCAGCACCTTTCCACCCCTCGGTTGTTCCCTCGCCTCCACGGCGCGGCGGTGCACCCGCTCATTCGTCGCGTGACGGTGAGCTGACCCCCGGGTCATCGCCTTTCCCGCCCGGCCGATCCGGGCGTTCCCCTGAGCGGTTCACACCCGCGGACCACTGTCCGCGCGCTGGCGCCTGCCCGGATACCGGTCCGGCCCCGGTGTGCCGCTCTCCCCCCGATCCGTGGAGGACCCCGTGAAGCACACCCTGCAGCGCCAGCTCCGTCGCCTCGCCACCGAGCGCCCGTACCAGATCGTCGCCGCCTCCGCCGCAGCCCTCGCGATCGCCACCACCACCGGCGCCCTGCTCACCACTGCCGACGACGCCCCGGCCGGCCAGCGCACCGCGACCACCGTCGCCGAGATGCGCAGCGACGTCGCCGCCTCCCGCAGTGAGGCTCGGGACGCGTCCCCCTCGGCCAGCGCCGCGCCGACCACGGCCGCCCCGGCCACCAGCGCCGCGTCGCCCGCCGCCAAGGCCAAGAGCAACCCCGACCTCACCCGTAAGCCGACGCCGCCGAAGCCCCCCGCGACGAAGGTGCTCGACTACGACTACGAGGCGCAGAACACCTACTACAACTGCGGCCCGGCGGCCACCCGGAACGCGCTCAGCGCCGCCGGCATCGACCGCACCCAGGAAGAGCTCGGCGCCGAACTGGGCACCACCGAGATGGGAACCAACTCGGCCGAGGACACCACCCGGGTGCTCAACGCCGAGGTGAAGGGCTCCCCGTACCGGACCCGGATGTTCCCCGGCACGCCCAGCCCGGCCCAGATGGACCGGCTCCAGGCCGACGTGGTGAAGGCCGTCACCGACGGCCGGGGCGTGGTGGCCAACGTCGTCGGGGACGCCGTCGACACCGACGGCGGGTGGCACTCCTACGGCGGTGGGCACTACATCGCCGTGGTGGGCTACAAGGACAACGGTCGCACCGTGCGGATCGCCGACTCGGCGAACCCGGCCGACCCGTCGTACTGGATCACCACGATCGACCTGGCCAACTGGATCACCAGCCGGGGCTACTCCGCCTGACCCGGGCACCTGACCGCCGCGGGCGCCGTCTCCCACAAGGGGCCGGCGCCCGCGGCGTTTGTCCGCCCGGCCCGCCATCGACGGCCCTCGTACCCGACCGTGAACCGTGGGAGACTGCGGCCGTGGTGGATGAAACGGGTGGTCACACCGGCCGCGGGCCGGTCCTGCTGCTGCTGCACGGGATGGGAACGACCGGGGACGTGTGGTTGCCCTGGGCCCCGTACCTTGAGCAGCACTGGCCCGGGCGGTGGCTGGCACCGGACCTCGCCGGCCACGGCTGGGCGTCGCCGCTGCCGTCGTACTCCTTCGCGGGCTTCGCTCAGCAGATCGCGCGGGCCCTCGTCCCCGACGACCGGCTGGTCGTGCTCGGGCACTCGCTGGGTGGGGTGGTCGGCCTGGCGCTGGCCGCCCGCGACGCCGGAACGCCGGTGGACGCCGTGGTCGGGCTGGGCATCAAGGCACTCTGGTCACCCGCCGAGCTGACCCGCGCCGCCGAGCTCGCCGCCCGACCGGTGAGCTGGTTCGCCACCCGCACCGAGGCGGCTCGCCGCTACCTGCGGGTCGCCGGGCTCACCGGTCTGGTCCCGCCGGACCACCCGGTGGTGGAAGCCGGGCTGCGCCAGGTCGACGGCCGGTGGCGCCTCGCCATGGACCCGGCCGCCTTCGCCGTCGGCGAGCCCGATCTGGCCGCGCTGCTGGCGGCGACCGACGTGCCGGTGGTGCTGGCGCGCGGGGAGAACGACCCGATGGTCACCGACGAACAGCTCAAGGAGTACGGCGTACCGGTCGCCACGCTGCCCGGTCTCGGACACAACGCGCACGTGGAGGACCCGGCGGCGGTGCTGGCGCTGCTGGATCCTTACCGCTGAGCGGCTATGCCGGTGCGGTCGCGGTGAGCGCCTCGGCCGGTGCCAGCTCCCGGCGGGCGGCGGCCAGGAACGCCTCGGCGTACGACTCGGCCGGGAAGTCACCCAGGTAGCGGCGGCGGGTGGCCCAGCGGGCCTCGGCCAGCGGGTCGGTGTCCAGCAGTGCGGTCAGCACGTCGTCCACGTTGGACATGTCCCGACGCAGCACGTAACCCGACCCGGCCAGCGGGAACCGCTCCACGAACCGGTCGCCCTCGTCGCCCATGTCGGTGACCGCGTACGGCTTGCCGGAGTAGAGGAAGTCCGAGATCACTCCGGACACGTCGGAGACCAGCGCGTCGGCGGAGTTGACGCACTCGGTCAGGCTCAGCTCCCGAGCCGCCGCGCCGACCACGTGCTGGCGGCCGGTGCGGGCCCGGTCGGCGACGAGCAGTTCGGTCAGGCGGCCCAGTTGCCGGGCCGATGCCGGGTTCTGCGTGGTGTACGGGTGGGCTCGCAGGATCACCGTCGCGCCGCGTTCCAACAGTCGACGCAGCAGGCTTTCGGCCACCGGTAGCGAGCAGTAGTCGGCGTCGGCGTGGTGCCCGGTCCAGGTCGGCGTGTAGAGCACCGTCGGGTGCGCCAACCCTCTTGCGGGCTCCGGGCGCACCTCGATCGACTCGACCTGTGGACGACCCACCACCACGAACTTGTCGGCCGGGATCTGCACTCCGGCGCGGGCGTACCTGTCGATCGCCGCCTGCCCGGCCACGAAGATCCGGTCGAAGATCCCCGACACCGGGTTGGCGCTCGGCGCCTTGTCGCTGTCGCCGTGGTGCAGCTGGATGTGGGTGAGCTGGGTGAAGCGGACGCAGTGGCTGTTCTTCGCACCGTGGTTGACGTAGAACGCCGCCCGTAGGCTCGGCACCAACGCCTGGTCCATCGCCCCCAGGGTGGGGCAGTAGACCACCGGCGCGTCGGTGGCCGCCGCGATCGGGGCCAGGAACTCCGGCTCACGCAGCACGACCAGGAACGGTCGGCCGATCCGTTGCAGGTACGGCAGCCACATGGTGACCTGGTATTCCGAGCCCGGAGGCGCGGAGAAGTAGAGCAGGAACTCCGGCTGGTGCCGGCGCAGCGCGGCGGCCACCGGCCCGCCACCGGCGCGTGGCCTAAACCGTCGCCGGGCCAGGTCCAGCGCGACCGCACCGGCGCCCGCCCCGACCAGCAGGCTGGCGGCCAGGGCCACACCGGCCGGCAGGGCGAGCGCGGCGGCGAGCGCCAGGGCGGCGAGCAGCCCGAGCAGGGCCGTGCCGAGCCGGTCGGCGATCAGCGGCGTCCAGGCGCGTACCGGCAGGTTGGCCGTCCGGATCTCCAGACCGCCGGCGGTGCGCAGCGGCCCCACCAGCAGCACCAGACCCAGCAGGACCAGCCCGGTGGCGACCAGCGCGAGGTTGAGCCCGTCGTCCAGCCGCCGGGAGTAACCGACCAGGATCGCCGCGGCGATCAACGCGGTCTCCGCCACCAGGTCGGCGCCGGGCCGGATCCGCTGCTCGGCGGCCGAGGCGGCCAGCGCGGCGACTGCCAACGCCAGCCCCCAGCCGGTGGCGCCGGTCAAAGCCAGCACGACGAAGGCCAGCACGGCCAACCCGGTGGTCAGGCACCGGGCGGCCAGCTTTCGGACCAGGTCGCCGCGCATGTCGCTCCGTTCGTGGTTCCGCAGCCGTCGGCGTCAGTTGGCGGACGTCGCGCCGGCCGGTGCCTCGACCCGACCCGGCCCGGACTGCGCCGGCACGCTCGGCGTGGGCCCGTCACCGGGTGCCCGGCGTACGTCGATCACCTGACCGGTCAGGTCGGAGATCAGCACGTCCAGCGACGACTGGGCGACGGCCTCAGCGGCGAGCAGGGTGTGCTCCGGCTCCTCGCCGAAGGCCCGCGTCCGCATCGGGGTGGCGGTGCGCTCCGGGTTGATGCAGTTGACGCGGACGCCCATGTCGGCCCACTCGTCGGCGAGCGCCTGGGTGAGGTTGACCAGGGCGGCCTTGGTGGCCGAGTAGAGCGCGTAGCGGGCCCGGCCCCGGGTGTAGGAGCTGGAGGTGTAGAGCAGCAACTGGCCCTTGGTCTGCTGGAGGTACGGGAGGGCCTGGCGGGCGATGGTCACCGGGCCGACGAAGTTGACCTGGAGCAGCCGGTCCATGGTCTCCTCGTCCATCTCGGCGAGGGCGCCCTTCTCCAGGATGCCGGCGGTGACCACCACGTGGTCGATCCGGCCGGTGGCCTGGAAGGCGGTCGTCAGCGCGGCCTCGACGTCCTCGGCCCGCTCCACGTGAGTGCCCGTGCTGGAACGGCTGAACGGGAAGACCTGGGCGCCGTAGCGACGGGCCAGCTCGGTCAACTCGTGGCCGATGCCGTAGCTGCCGCCGAACACCACGATGGTCCGGCCGGTCAGCTCCTCGCTGTAGCTGCGGTGGTCGGTCAGCCGGGGGGCCTGCGCGGCGGCGAGCTGGAAGAGCTTGTCCGCGAGGTGCACGTCGACCGGGTGGGTGACCTTGATGTTCTCGTCCGAACCGTCGATCACCTTGATCGGGGTGCCGGGAAGGTAGCGCAGCACCACGCCGCAGTCGTCGGTGGCGGCGAAGTCCGGGTCGTCCTCGGCGATCTGGTACGCCGCCCGGATCGTGGGGGAGCGGAACGCCTGCGGGGTCTGACCACGGCGCAGCCGGGAGCGCACCGGGATGTCGGTGATGCAGTCGTTCTCGTCGACCTGGATGATCGTGTCCGCGGAGGGGATGGCCACGTCCACGGCGTCGTAGCTCCAGAGCGCGTTGACGCACTCGCGCACGATCCGGCCGCTGAGCAGCGGGCGTACCGCGTCGTGGAAGAGGATGTTGCAGTCTTCCGGGCCGACCGCGTCCAGGGCGATCCGGGTGGTGGCGTTGCGGGTGTCACCGCCCTCGATCACCTTGGTGACCTTGCGCAGGCCGGCCTTCTCGACGATCTGCTGGGCGTCCTCGACGTGGCCGGTGGCCATCAGCACGATGATCTCGTCGATCTCCGGTGCCGCCTCGAAGACCGTCAGGGTGTGCTCGATGATCGGCTTACCGGCGATCTTCAGCAGCTGCTTCGGGATGCCGAGGCCCAGCCGGGTCCCGGTGCCGCCGGCCAGAACCACCGCCACTGTCCGCGAGGGCCGCCACGGCGTCGGGGTTCCCGCTTCGGCGTCCGGGCCAGGGGTCTGGTCCTGCGTCATTGCCGGATCCTCACTCTCAGATGCGTTAACGGAAGGTTCCGCCCGAGCGGCGACGGAATGAACCTTAACGCGCGGACCGCGTCGCCCCAACGCGGGCGACGCGGTCCTCAGGCGCCGTGTCGATGCCGGACGTTCGCCGGAACTCTACTTGCTGTTCGCGTACGCCTCGTACGCCCGGATGACCTCGTCGGTGGGGCCGTCCATCCGGATGACACCCGATTCCAGCCAGATCGTCCGTTCGCAGGTGTCCCGGACGGAGGAGAGCTGGTGGCTGACCAGGAACACCGTCCCCGCGCCCTCCCGCAGCTCCCGCACCCGCTGCTCGCTGCGCTTGCGGAAGCCCTTGTCGCCGGTGGCGAGCGCCTCGTCGATGAGCAGCACGTCGTGCTTCTTGGCGGCGGCGATGGAGAACCGCAGCCGGGCCGCCATGCCCGACGAGTACGTCCGCATCGGCAGGCTGGCGAAGTCACCCCGCTCGTTGATCCCGGAGAAGTCGATGATCCCCGCGGCCTGCTTGGCCACGTCGTCGGGGTGCATGCCCATGGCCAGGCACCCGAGAACGACGTTGCGCTCCCCGGAGAGGTCGTTGAGCAGGGCGGCGTTGACGCCCAGCAGCGACGGCTGACCCTGGGTGTGGATGGCGCCCCGGTTCACCGGCAGCAGGCCGGCGATGGCCCGCAGGATGGTGGACTTGCCGGAGCCGTTGCTGCCGATCAGCCCGATCGCCTCACCCCGGTACGCGGTGAACGAGATGCCCTTGACCGCGTGCACCTCCCGGACGTTCGGCGCGTGGGTGCGCTTGACCAGCCGGCGCAGCGCGGCAACCGGCGTGGTGCCACCGGCGGCGCCCTGGTGCACCCGGTAGATGATGTGCGCGTCGTCCACGACCACTGTCGGGATGCGCTCCTGGGTCCGGGTCATCGTCGCGCTCGCCTCGATGGGGGCGTCGAAGTGCTCAACCACGGCCGTACTCCTGTTCGCCGCGCCAGAAGTAGATGAAACCGCCGATGCCGGCCACCAGCGCCCAACCGGCGCCGACCAGCCAGAGCTGGGTCAGCGACTCGTTGAGCAGCGGTGCCTCCTCGAGCAGGGCGTAGCGCGCCAGCTCGATGTAGACGAGCAGCGGGTTGTACTGCACGAGGGTCGTCGCCCAGCCGGGCAGCCGGTCGAAGAGGCTGACGCTGTAGAGGACGCCGGAGCCGTACATCCAGGTCCGCATGATGAACGGCATGACCTGCTTCAGGTCGCTCGACTTGGAGCCCAGCCGGGCGACCAGCAGCACGACGCCGGCGTTGAACACCGCCTGCAGCAGCAGGGCCGGCACCAGCAGCAACCACTCCCAGGTGAGCGGTTCGCCGGTGGCGAGCACGATGCCGACCAGGACCACCATCGAGGCCAGCAGTTGCTGGAACTGGGTGATCGTGGTGGACAGCGGCAGGCTGGCCCGGGGGAAGTGCAGCGCCCGGATCAGCCCCAGGTTGCTACTGATCGACTGGGTGCCGGCCAGGACCGCGCTCTGGGTGAAGTTGAAGATGAACAACCCGGTGGTCAGGTAGGCGATGAAGTTCGGGATGCTGTTTTGTGCGAGCACCACCCCGAAGATCAGGTAGTAGACCGCCGCGTTGGTCAGCGGGGTGAGCACCTGCCAGAGCTGACCGAGCTTGGCGTTGCTGTACGAGGCGACGAGCTTGGCATTGGCGTACGCGGCGATGAAGTGCCGGTAGGCCCAGAGTCGGCGGCTGTACTCGACGAGGCTGGGACGCTCACCGGCGACCCGTAGCCCGTGCCGAGCGGCCAGCTGCGCCTGGGTCAGGCCCGTGTCGGGGTCGACCAGCGCGGTGGTGGCCATGGAAATGGCGCTCCGATCTTTCGTGCAGACGGGGGTTGCTCGCGACGATCGAATCCTAGTGGGAAATGTGCGCGGGGCGCCGCCTCGTCGCTGCGTGGACAGTAGTCCGAAACACGTCGGGACGCAACCGTACCGTCGTTGCGCTACGCTGTCCGGCGTGACCTGCGATAAGAGCCCTCGATGACCACCGAGAAGAGGCGGGCGCCGGCCGGCGCGGCGGTGCTGCGCGACGAGATCACCACGGCGATCCGGCGGGCGCTGATGCAGGAGCTCGCCGCGGTCGGCTACGGCCGGCTCTCCATCGAGGCGGTGGCCCGGCGGGCCGGCGTCAGCAAGACGGCAATCTACCGACGGTGGAGCTCGAAGCTCGACCTGGTGCTGGAGGTCGTCGCCGCCGCGGCGCATGGCAAGCTCCCCGCACTCGACACCGGCACGCTGCGCGGTGACCTCGCGCTGCTGTTCCAGGTGGTGGCGCATGCGCTGCGCCACCCACTGGCGTCGCAGATCATTCCGGATCTCCTGGCGGAGGCCGCCCGCAACCCCAGCATCGACGCGACCCTGCGTCAGGTGCTGCACGCCCGGCAGCAGGAGATCGGCGGTCAGCTGGTCACCCGTGCCGTGCAGCGTGGCGAGCTGCCCGCCGGCACCGAGTTGGACGCCGCGATCGACCTCATCGTCGGGCCGCTCTACTGGCGGCTCGCCATCGCCCGCCTCCCACTCACCGACGACTACCTCGACAACCTCGTCGAATCCGTGGCGGCCGGGCTCGGCGCCGACAGCGTGCTGCCCCGCCCCCGGGCGGCCCCGATGGCGGGTTGACCGCCCTCCGACACCCGGTCGCCGGCAGCACCGGTCTCCCTGCCCGATTCCGCTACGCTGCCCCCTTGACACCCGGCCGTCACCGTGCCGATGCCCCTCATCCGCCTGACGAGTAAGGACGCCCGTGGCCAACGTCGACAGCATCGCCGTAGCGCCCGCCGAACCGGATCCGACGCCGCGGCCCGGGCAGGCATCCCGGCCCGCCGCCGCCCAAGGCGGGCTGTCCCGGGTACGCGCGCTGGTGGCCGTCGCCCCGGCGGTGCTCACCGACGGCGCGGTGATCGCGTTCGCGCTCTTCACCGTGCTCTATCACCTGGCTTTCCTGGGTGACCTGCGTCCGTCGGTCACCTTCCGGATCTGGCTGGTGGCCTGTGTCGTGCTCGCGGTCGTGGCCGTGCTGCGCGCCCGCCGCCGTGCCCCGGCCGGCAGCACCCCGGCCGACAGCGCCCCGGCCGACAGCGTGCCGGCGGCACAGGAAGAGCCCGCAAGCGCGCGGCCCGCCGCCGACCGTCGCCTGCTCATCGGTGTGCTGGTCGCCGCCGCCGTGGCCGCCGTCTCCGCCGGTCTGGCCAACACCAGCGTCAACGTCTCCTGGTGGATCCCGGCCGTGTCCGGCCTGCTCGCGGCCGTCGGCGGGCTGCTGCTGGTGCGCCAGGCCTGGCTGAACGGCCCGACGCCCACCCCTGCCGCCCCGGCACCCACCCCGGCGCAGTCGGCGTACGCGCTGGTCGTCTCGGTCCTGGTCGGCATCTCGTCGTTCTTCATGGCTCGCAACACCCCGGACGACGTCTACTACGTCGGCAAGTCGGTGTGGATCGCCGAGCGTGACCTGATCCCGCTCAACGACTTCCTGTTCTCCGAGAACGTGCTGCCGTCGATGGGCTCGCAGCCGCCCATCCCGTCGATCGAGGTGTTCGACGGCGCGTTCGCCAACGTCATCGGCATCCACGCCAGCTCGGCTCTCTGGTTCGTGCTGCTGCCGATCATGGCGGTGCTCGCGGTGCTGGCGCTGTGGCGGCTGACGCACCGGTGGGCCCCGCGCCGTCCGGTGCTCGCCTTCACCGTGGCGATCGCGTACCTCTACCTCGTCGCGGGCGGGGACGCCGCACTGGGCACGTTCCACCTTCCCCGGCTGCACGAGGGCAAGGGCATGTTCGTCTCGGCGGTCATCCCGCTGATGTGGCTCTACCTGACCGAGTGGTTCGACAACCGGTCGCGGCGCAGCCTGCTGCTCATCGTGGCGCTCTCGATCACCGCGATCGGGCTCACCAACACCGCGGCGATCATCCTGCCGATGCTGGTCGGCGCCGCCGGGTTCGCCATGCTGCTGGTCGGTCGGTGGAAGGCGGCCGTGGTCGCGGCGGTCGCCGCCCTCGCGTACCCGATCGGCTCGCTGGTGGTCTCCCGCCTGGTGCTCGGCGGGATGAGCGCGACCGGCGCGGACGACGCCTTCTTCGACGCGGCGTACACCTACCGGCGAACCCTGCTGTTCGGTGTGGTCGGGGTCATCAGCGGTCTGGCGCTGTGGTGCGGCGCGTTGCTCGCCCGTCGGCGTACGCCGGCCCTGCTCGTCGCCGGCGCCGCCCTCGCGCTGAGCGTGTTGTTCGTGCCCGGTGTGCTGGAGTTGCTGAGCGCGTTGAGCGGCATCTCGGTGGTGCTCTGGCGCGTGCCGTGGCTGCTCGCCCTGCCGACGCTGATCGGTCTGCTCTGTACCGTGCGCGTGCCGGCACCGACTCCGGCGCTGCGCCGGGCGGCGTCCGGGGGGATCGCGGTGCTGCTGGTCGCCTCGTTCGCGTTGTTCGCCACCCCGATGTGGTCGCCGAAGAGTTGGGTCGACGTGCACGACCGCCCCACCTGGAAGCTTCCGCAGCAGCGTCAGGCGATCGCATTCTGGATCAAGGGCCTGGACCGTCCGCAGGGCCTGCTGCTCGCCCCGAAGACGATCATGCGCACCACGCCGATCGTCACCAGCGAGGTCCGGGTTGTCCTGCCCCGTGACTTCTACCTCGTCGAGTACGACCTCAACTCCCAGTTCGCGAAGGACCGACTGCTGCTCGCCGGCTTCGCGGACGGCGCCGACAGCCCGACGGCGGCCGAGTTGACGCCGGCACTGGACCGCCTCGACGTGGGCACCATCTGCGTCTACAACGGCAACCGGTACGCCCGCGAAACCGTGCCGCAGCTGGGCTACCAGGAGTTCGCCAAGCGCAAGGCGCCCGGTGCGATGACCTGCTTCCGGCGGATCGGCTGAGCGCTTCACCCGCGCCGAGCGCCCCACCCCGTCCGGGGGTCCGGCGCGCCCCCGGTCGGACCATTGGCCCAAAATGTTGC